>CAZADU010000110.1:0-10092 GCA_964483945.1 uncultured bacterium | reverse complement strand
CGCGTCGGTCGGGCAGCCGGTGGCGTTGACCGTCGCACCCTTGGGCGTGTCGGGGCACTTGTCCTTCTTGTCGGTCACGCCGTCACCGTCAGTGTCCTTGGCCGGGCCACCGAACCCGAACGAGAGGCCGGCCCAGTACTGCTGGTCGGAGTTTTTTGCCTTGGCCATGTCCTCGGGCACGCTCAGCACGTTGCGGGCCTCAAGACGCAGGCCGACTTTCTCCCCGATGGGGATGAGCCAGCCGAGCGCGGCCTCGAACGTGCCGTAATGGAGGTTCTCGCTCGCCGCGTCCGAGTCGTACTGGTTGTAGCCGCCACCACCGGCCAGGTAGAGGTCGCCCCAGCGAGCGCCGCGTGACAAGTGCGCGAGAAGCGACGCCGAGAAGTTCATCGACGTCACGTCAGCGCCGTTGGAGCCGTCGGGCCGCATCTCGTGCGACATGCCATAGGCGCCCGCCAGCTCGAGGCCCAGCCCCGCGTTGAGTCGGCGTTCGAGGCGCAGTCCGACGAGTGCGGCGTCCGCGAGCGAATCCGCCGGGAAGCGCAGCGTGTTGGAGTACTGCCCGTATCCGCCGAGCACCGAGAAGGCCCAAGGGCGCGGGGCCGTATTCTCCGCGGCTCGGGGGTTCGTCGAGAACGTCATCAGCAACGCCAGTGCGGCAAGGCACCTGACCAGTCGCATGGGACCACCTCCATGTGGAACGAGAACCACGGGACCGGGCTGCGGCCGGGTCCGAACGCGCGAAAGGTAGGCCCGGACGCGGCATCCCACAAGCGGTGCTCTTTTGGGCGAGGGGGGCGGTGGTCCGCGGCCGGGTCCGGGACCACCGGAGAGGGCGTGATGCAGCGCAAGGGAACCGACCGCCGCGGGCACGCTATCCGAGCTGGTGCAGCGTGGCGATATCGCCGTGCGCGTGATCGGCGGGCTGCTGCCCGGGTGCACCGTGCTGTTCCTGCTGCTCGCACGGAGGTTCGCGCGCCGCTGGGAGACCGCGTGAGCCTGCGTTCGGCTCACTCGCTGGCGGCGGCGCGGAAACGAAGCGTGACGAGTGCGACCGCCAGCAACAGCGTGCCGAGACCCATCGCCGAATACGCCAGCAGCCAGTTGGACGCTGCGCGACCGACCAGCCCGGCCTGTGAGAGCAGGAACAACGCGGCGGCAGCGATCAGCAGCGCCCGCGCGCCGCGCGTGAGCCGCGCGTGGTCGGCGAACGCAAGCGAGGCCGCCACCCATGCGGGCAGCAGCAGCACGATGAACTGCGCCTTCAGGTTGAACCCCGTCACCTGCACCATCGCGCAGGCGCCGAGCGAGAGGTCCACCAGAAGCGTGCGCGGCGTGACCCGCGTGCGTCCGGCGAGCCAGACGAGCAGGTAACCGGCCAGCATTGTTGCCGCCACTGCGCGGCTCACGCGCGCGAACGTCGCGGCATCGAGCGAGGCCACGTTCACGCGGGTGTCGCCGAACGCCGGTTCGTCCACCAGGAGTCGCCGCAACCCTGCGTGTGGCGACTGGTCGATGACCTTGGAGCCCTGGAGCGTACCGGCCGCCGCGGGGGCGACCACCTTGGCGCGCCAGTCGGCCAGCTGCGCGAGCCCCGCGTTGGGTCCGGAGATCGCCAGCGGCACCAGGAGCGCCAGGCCCAAGCCCGCGCCGAACGCCGCGAGCCACCGCGTGCGGAGCCGCAGCAGAGATGGCAGCACCAGCACGCCTGCGCTCATCTTCAGGGCCGCGGCGAACCCGAGCGAGGCCCCACGTGCGAACGACGCGTCGCCCGGTTCCACCGCGCCGCGCACGCCAACCGCGATCAGCCACAGCAGGAACAGGTTCGCCTGCCCGAGCACGAGGTTGTCGTGCGCGAGCCCCGCGAGCGGAAGGGCCGCGAGGATCAGCGTGCGCGGCGGGGGTACCAGCCCGGCCGCGCGCAGGGCCGCGAGCAACTCGCGGACGGCGAGCAGCAGGAACAGCAAGTTCGCCGCGTACCAGCACGCCGCCGCGGCCGGCAGCGGCAGCAGCGCCAATGGGGACAGAAGCCACGCGAACCACGGTAGGTAGACGTAGCCGTGCAGCCCCGAGCCCACGTCATACGGCGAGCGGCCGTCGAGCAGGGCACGCGCGCCCTGCCAGTAGAGCGGGAAGTCGTTGCCGTCGCGCACCTGCTTGTGGACGGCGGAGAAGCCGATGGCCACGAGCGCCACGACCAGCAATGCCCAACCGAGCCAGCCGCGCGCTCCGCGCACGCCGTGTCTCACTCCGCCGTCAGGATGAGCGGCGCGCCCTTGGTGACGACGAGCGTGTGTTCGTGGTGCGCGCTCAGCGAATGGTCCTTGGTGCGCACCGTCCAGCCGTCGTCGTCCTCGATGATGTCGCCCTCACCCGCGGCGATAATGGGTTCGAGTGTGACCACGAGCCCGTCGGTGAGCCAGCCCTTGGCCGTGGGGTCGGGCCAATTGGGCATCATCGGCTCTTCGTGGATGGTGCGTCCGATGCCGTGGCCCTGCAGCGGGCGCACCACCGAGTAGCCCTTGGCCGTCACCTCGTCCTCGACCACGCGGCCGACGTCGATCACGCGTGCGCCATGACGGATGGCGCGCAAGCCCTTCTTGAAAGCCTGTTGCGCGCACTCGATCAACCGCTTGGAGCCTTCGCTGATGCGACCCACGCCCACGGAGACGCAGGCGTCAGCCATGTAGCCGTTCAGCTCCACGGTGACGTCGAGCTTGACCAGGTCGCCCTCGGCGAGGCGTCGCTTCGGGCTCGGGATGCCGTGCACGATCTCGTCGTTCACACTGATGCACGTGGCACCCGGGAAGTCGTAGACCAGCTGAGGAGCCGAGCGCGCGCCGGCTTTGGCCATGACCTCCGCCGCGATGCGATCCAGTTCGGCCGTGGTCACGCCGGGCGCGACGGCCGCGCGCATGGCCGCCAGCGTGTCGCGCACCACCGCACCCGCGGCTTTCATGCCGAGCAGGTCTTCTTCGCTCTCGATCAGCATGGCGCGGCAGCCTGCACGCGAGCGGCGGCGGGTGCAAGGGGGCGCGACGTCGCACCGGGCAGTTCTGCGACGACGCTCGGCCGGGTCGGGGTCGCCGACCGCCCTGCGAGCACCGCCCCCCCCAACACGACGGGCCGGAGCGCTCGCGCGCCCCGGCCCGTTCGTGCGTGGCTTGCTGCTACTTCTTCGTCGAGTCCGCGGGAGCCAGTTGTTCCTGCTTGAGCAGGCTGCGGCGCTCGATCTCCTTCTTGAGCACGTCCTTGTTGATCACCACGAACTCCACGCGGCGGTTCTTCGCCCAGTTGAGCTCACTCGTGTTGGGCACGATCGGCTTGCTCTTGCCGTAGCCCTTCACGGTGTACTGCGCCGGGTCGAGTGTCGTGAACTTGCCGGTGAGGTACGTGCGCACGGCGGCGGCACGCTCCTGAGACAGCTTCTGGTTGCGGCTCGCCGAGCCGCGCGAGTCCGAGTGCCCGCCGATCTCGAGCTTGAGCTGCGGCCAGCGCGTGAGCAGCGTGCCCACGGCGTCGAGCGTGAGGAAGCTCTCGGGCAGGATTTCGGCCTTGTTGGTCTCGAAGTTCACGTTTTGTAGCCTTATCATGCCGGTGTCGAGCAATTCGGTCTCGCGCTCGGTGACCTCGATCGGGCAGCCCAGCGCGTCCACCTTGAGGCCGGCGGCGGTGTTCGGGCACTGGTCGATGCCGTCCGGCACGCCGTCGGCATCGGAGTCGTTCGGGCAGCCGAGTGAATCCACGCTCGCACCCTTCACCGTACCGGGGCAGCGGTCGATGCCGTCCAGCACGCCGTCCGCGTCGCCGTCGCTCGGGCAGCCCTTGGCGTCCACCGTCGCGCCCTTGGGTGTGTCGGCGCACGCGTCGATGCCATCGAACACGCCGTCGCCATCGGCGTCGCTCGGGCAGCCCGTCGCGTTCACGGTCGCACCCAGCGGCGTGCCTTCGCACAGGTCCAAGCCGTCGAACACCTTGTCGGCATCGGTGTCGAGCGGGCAGCCGTTCGCATCCACCTTCGCACCCGCGGGTGTACCGGGGCACTTGTCCTTCTTGTCGGGCACGCCGTCGGCGTCGGTGTCGCGCGGCGTGGCCCCCAGCGCGAACGTGAGGCCCACGCCCAGGATCATGTTGTGCAGGTTCTCGGACGGCACGGTGTTGTCCAGCGACTTGAACGACACGTCGCGCGCCTCGAAGCGCAGGCCGATCGCGTCGGTCATCCACATCTTGAAGCCGCCGCCGAACTCGATCGTACCCGTCTCGGAGGTCGGGCCCGCCGAGGGCTTGGCCTGCGTCCAGCCGCCGCCCACGAACAGGAACGGTCCGCCCCAGCGGCCCTTGGCCGGCGACAGCACCAGATTGCCGCTGGCGTGCGTCCAGTCGTAGTCGCGTCCGCCGGGAACGTCCTCGGCGGTCCCCGTGAACCCTCCGGCGGCCTCGAGCCCGATCCACGACTTGGAGTACCAGCCGGCGCGGGCGCCGACGTGCAGGTCGTCGGTCAGCGGCACGTTGCTGCCGGGAAAGCGCAGCTTGCCGTCGAACATCGTGAACCCGCCGAACGGCGTGAGCTCCCAGTGCGATCCGATGGGCTCGGCCACCGCCATGCCCGCCGCGAGAACGGCGGCCAGGACGAGCGGGACGAACCGGAGGCGGTGGCGCATCTCAGTCTCCTTGCAGGGTGGCGAAGCCCGGTCTCGGGCTATGGGTCTTTGCCGCGCATGGGCGTGCCGAAGCCCGTGTGCGAGCCTGGCCGCACCGGGTCAGTGGCGCGAAGAGCGGCAGCCTAAGCGGGTCGGGTGGCGTGGTGCAAGGCGAGTGGTCGCAGCATCAGACCGCGCTGGCGCAGTACCTGCACTTGCGCGCCACCGCGAGCACCGATTCGCCGCACTCGCCGCACGACTTGGTGGCCGCCACCGCCGCGGGCGCGACCGCGGGCTGCGGCTTCACGAGCGCCTTGGTGAGCAACTGCACGACGTAGGCGATGATCAGGAAGTCCAGCAGCGTGCCGAGGAACGTGCCCAACTTGATCGCGTTCACGACCGCGCCGTCGTCGGCGCGCCGGAGCACGAGCTGGAGTTCGCGCCACGCCCCGCCTGGGATCACGAGCGACAGCAGCGGCATCAGTACGTCGCTGGTGAGCGAGCCCACCACCTTGCCGATCGCGCCGCCGATGATCACACCAAGTGCGAGCGACATGGCGTTGAGGCCTTCGAGCATGGTCATGATGCGCTTGAACACGGATCACCTCCGGCTTGCGCGGCCGAGAACCCCGCGGTCAGAAAGGCACTTGGATGTGCACGAACCCCTTGTCGTGCACGAACGCCACATCATATCCCTCCTTGTCCAACTCGATGCCTTCGGTGCCCTGCAGGAGCACGCGTCCGAAACGCTTCTGCAAGGACAAGAAGAGGCGGTTCTCTTTGCGCGTGCCCCACGAAGAAGTGGGCGCCACGCCGTTCTGCACGACGGTGACACGGTTGTGCATGTAACCCGCGCGTGCGCCGATGCCGAGCGGCAGCAGGAACGAGGTCTCGACCATGGGCATGCGGTCGATGCAGTCGAGCAGCGCGTCGGCGATGGGCGGGCCCCAGATCTGCATGCGCTCCTGGTAGACGAAGTGCGCGCTGACGCGTGCGTGCTGGCCGTACGGGTGCGACAGCCCGCCGTCGACACGCCAGCGGCGGCTGTACAGATGATGATCCCCCGGCACGGCGTCCCACTCCGCCCACGACGACGCCTGCACCATCTCGAAGCCGAGTGCGAGCGTGGCGTTGCCGATGCGCTGCGAGACAGCGGCGTCGCCCTTGGCCCCCCACAGCCGCTCCTTGCGCCGCAGTGCGGGGTCGGCCGTGTCGTAGCGCTTGACCGAGGGCGTGAGCCACTTGCCGCCGAGTGCGACCTGGGGCCCGGCACCGCGCCAGAACACGCGCAGCGCGGGCTCGTAGGGGTGGCGCTCGTAGGGCTGGGGCTCCTTGTTCACCTCCGACTGCCGCGACTGCCAGAAGTTGTTGAACACGTCCTCGATGCCCATGACCACCTGCACCTGGAACGGCGTGCTCGCGTTCCCTGCGTCCCACAGGAAGGCTGCGTCCTGCCGGCTCTTCTCGAACGAGGGCGCGAATCGCACCCCCCACAGGCCCAGTCGCGACACCGGGAATCGCACGTCGAATCGCAGCCACTGGTACTGGGACTCGTCGTCCTCGACCTGCAGCAGCTCGAGTTCGAGCTTGGTCGTGTCGCCCATCGGCACGCGCACCCGGAACTGGTTGTCCGAGTACCAGCGGCCGGCGGTGAGGCAGCCCTGCGACGAACGGAACGAGCCGTTCGCCAGCGACCACTCGTCGTGCCACGCCGGCGGCGGGCGCAGGAGTTGATGGTCGAGCAGGCTCTCGTCGTCCTCCTCGGGCTTGCCCATGTCCACGGTGCGGAACTCCTCGTAGCTCGCGCACGCGGACCGTGCGGAGGACGCGAGCGCGACGAGTGCGAGCACAAGCGTGAACAGCCCGCGCGAGAGGGTGCCGCCGGGACCGGGGGAGCCGCGCTTCACGCGCGCGCAGCCTCGGGCTTGTGCGACGCCGCGCGCTCCACGAACGCACGGGCGCGTGATTCGATCTCGTCGAATCGTCCGGCCAGTGCCAGCGCGGGGTCGGCGAGTGCGCCACCAATACCGCAAGCGAGGCAGCCCGCCTCGTAGAAGGGCACGATGTTGTCGAGGTTCGTACCGCCCGCGGCCAACAGGGGCACGCTGGGCAGCGGGTCGCGGATCACGCGGATGTAAGCCGGCCCGCCCGCGACCCCCACGGGATACACCTTCACCAGGTGCGCGCCCAGGCTCATCGCATGCAGGATCTCGTTGGTGGTGTAGGCGCCGGGGCAGTAGAACGCCCCGGTCTCGCGCGCCACGCCAGAGACTTCGACTGAGATGTTGGGTGCGATCAGGAACTTCGCTCCCGCTGCGACCGCGTCGCTTGCCTGGTGCTCGGTCAGCACGGTGCCCGCGCCCACCACCACGCCGGGGTGCGCGTCGGCCGTGAGTTGGCGCATCACCGACGGTGCGTCGGGCACGGAGTAAGTGATCTCGACCAGCGCGATGCCGCCACGGATCGCGGCGCGCGCGGCCCCGAGTGCCGCGTCGGCGCGCGCAGCACGGATGACCGCGACCAGCTTGTTCGCGCGCACCGCCGCCATGACGTCGGCTGCATTCTGCGAGGGGTTCGCCATTGGGGCGCGACTCTACGCGCGAGGTGAAGGGGCGTCCACCTGTGGCATGATGGCCCGCGGACACGCCGACCATCATCAGGGAGACGCCCGCATGAGCACGTTCCGCCGCTTGCCGCGATGGGTGTGGATCGCCGCAACGCCCGTCGTGCTGATCCTGCTCGCCTGGGTGGCGCTGGCCGTCCTGCTGCCGCCGTCGCGCGCGGCGCAGCTCGTGCGCGAGCAGCTCTCTCGCAGCCTCGCGCGTGATGTGCGGTTCGAGCGCGTGTCGGTCTCGCTGTTCCCGCCCGTGCGGTTGTCGGTGCGTCGCTTCGAGCTGGCGGAGCCGGGCGGGTTCACGCGTGGTGCTGCTCTCTCGGTGGGCTCGCTCGATCTGGACCTCGACGTGTTCGCACTGCTTGGCCGCCGCGTGAAGGTTCGACGGCTGTCGCTCGACGCACCCGTGCTGCATCTGCAACTGCGCGCCGACGGCACGACCAACTTCGACGGCGTGGGCGCCGCGCCCAAGGCGGACGCACCCGCGGGTCCCGCGCTGGACTTGGACGTGCGCGAGTTCCGCGTGAATGGCGGTGCGGTGCTGGTGGACGACCTGCGCGCCGCGCGGCGCATCGCGTGCACGGTGACCACGCGCATGAGCCTCACCGCCGAGCAGGGCGGCACGCGCGTGGCCTCGGGTGGCGAGACCGTGCTGGCGAAGCTCGCGTTCGGCCCGCTCTCGGCGGCGCGGCTCGCCGACCTGAACCAGGGGCTCGCAAAGCTCGAATGGCGCGTGCGCCACCGGGGCAAGTACGACGCGAAGTCGAACCGGCTGGCGCTGGAACAACTCGCACTCGAGCTGGGCGGCACCCGCCTGGCGCTCTCGGGACTGGTGGACGACGTGGGGCCCCGCGCGCGTTACGACCTGAAGGCGAGCGGCAACGGCGTGGACTTGGCACAGGTGCTGCAGTGGGTTTCGGTGGCCGACGCTCGGGCGGTGAAGGGTGTTTCCGGCCGTGGCACGCTGGCGTTCGCCCTGGCCGCGCGCGGCAGCACCGCATCCGGAAGCGTGCCGCGCGTGAGCGGTGTGCTGACGCTCAAGGACGCTGCGTTCCGCTACGCGGGCGCGCCGGCCGAGGTGACCGGGCTGTCGATGACCGCGAACTTCCGGCCGGATTCGTTGCTGATTCCCGACCTGCGCGCGACCGTGGCCGGCCAGCCGGTTGCGGCGCGGTTGCGGCTGTGGCGCTTCGCCGACCCGCTGGTGGACTTCGCCGTGCGTGGCAACGTGGATCTGGCGGCGGTCGCACCCATGCTGGTCGCGCCGGACACGAAGCTTGCGGGCCATGCCAGGGTGGACTTGAGCGGCCGTGGCCGCGCGAAGGACCCAGGCACACTGACCCTCAGCGGGAGCGCGGACCTGGCGAACGTGAGCGTGGAGGGCGCGGGGCTGCCCAAGCGCATCGAGCAGGTGAACGGCCGCATCGAGTTCTCGGAGCAGCGCGCCGCGGTGCGGCAGTTGTCGGCCAAGGCGGGCCAGTCTTCGTACACGCTGGACGCCACCATCACGCGGCCGCTCGCACTCATGGCCGAACCCGGCAAGATCGCGCCGGCGGACGTCGACTTCACGTTCCGCTCGCCCTACCTGGACCTGGCTGAGCTGCTGCCCACCACGCCAGGCTCGCCGTTCCTGCCCAACGCCACCGGCGGTGGCCGTGTGGCGATCGACCGGTTGAAGCAGGGCAAGCTCGACGTCACGGCCGTGCTGGCCGACGTGAAGCTGTCCCCCGCGCTGCTCGAATCGCCGAAGTTCTCGCTGCAGGGCTACGGCGGCACGGTGACGGGTGATGCGAGCTTCGACCTGCGCGACACGCGCAAGCCGGCCACCGCGGTGCATGCGGTGGTGAGCAAGGTGAGGGCTGACGCGATCCTCGGCGTGTGGTCGCCGGTGAAGGACCTGCTCGTGGGTACGCTCAGCACCAACCTCGACTTCGCAGTGGCCGGCCAGACGCCCGAAGACGTGAAGCGCACGCTCACGCTGATGGGACTCGCCGCACTCACCGACGGGCGCCTGGGGCCCGGGCCCGCGCTGGCCGCGGTGGCGGAGCACGTGAAGGTGCCGAAGTTCAAGCAACTCGACTTCGCCAAGCTGGAGCTACCCATGCGCATCCAGAATGGCCGCCTGATCACCGACGCGGTGAAGCTCGACGGGCCAAGCGGGGAATGGAAGTTGTCGGGTGCGGTGGGCTTCGACGGTGTGCTCGACTACGCGGTCAGCGTGACGCTGCCGCCGTCGGCGGTCGAAGCGCTGGGAGCAAGGTCGGCGCTGGCGGCGGGTGCCATGTCGGACGCGCAGGGACGCATGCTGCTGGACCTGCGCGTGGGCGGAACGGCGAAGTCGCCGCGCGTGAGCTGGGACACGAATGCGATGAAGGCGCGGCTCGCGGGCCGTGCGTCGGAAGCACTCACCGAGCAGCGCACGAAACTCGAGACGCAGGCGAAGCAGGAGGCGCAGCGCGCACTGCTCGAGAAGCTGGGAGCGCCGCGAGACTCCGCCGCTGCGCCGGTCACCGTCACGAGCGCGCGCGACACGCTGCGCTCGGCGGCCAGGGGGTTGTTCGAGGGGCTGTTCGGCAAGAAACCGCAGTCCTCGCCCACCGCAACGCCTCCGACGCCCTCGCCAGTACCGGTGCCGGACACGACGAAGCAGTAGCGGTGCTGCTCAGGCGCGCGCAGGCTCGCTCGCGACGTCGGGGCGATGGTCGAGCTCCTCGACTAGCGCACGCAACAGGCCCGCAGCCCCACTGGCGCTGATCGCCCCGCCGCGATCAGAAATCGCGAGCCCGTTGGCGCGGAGCTTCGACAGATACGTTCGGAACGAACCACCCGCCGCATCCA
>CAZADU010000109.1:0-9062 GCA_964483945.1 uncultured bacterium | reverse complement strand
ATGTCACCAGTTTCTGGCTGACGCGCGCGTCGCTATTCGATGTGCTACTCGACACGGGGTTCAACACCGTCACTGAAGTGCGTGTCCCGTGGATCCCGTGGCAGCCGGACGACCACGTGACGCTCGCCGCAATTCGTGGTGCGAGAGTGCCAGTGCATTCGGCACCCGGGTTGGATTCCGCGGAGTGGGACCGCTGGCCTGAAGAGCGCTGGGCCCATGTCCACCCTGGACAGAAATGGTACTACCCATGGTATCGCCGTCTCCTCGCCTCCATTCCGCCGCGATGGCGAGGTTCGTTCCGGCGACTTACTCGTGGGGTTCGCGCTCGCTTCGGGATGTGGTGGGCGAGGCCGCGAGATTCAAGTCGCCGATGACTCGCGGCACATAGAGCCGGGTTGGGCGTGAGCATGGTCGACGAGTCACAGTCGCCCGTGGTACGTGCTGGCGACTTCTTGGACGTATGACTAGATTTGCCTTTGCCTGCCGCCTTCCAGACGGGAGCGATGCTTCGTCACACCGATCGGAGCCAAGTGCAGAAAGCGCCTGACGCAGCCCTAGACCCCTCGCCGAATCCCGTGGAGCACCAGCCGAGCTCGAAAAGCTTCGGTCCCGGCACCTTGAGCCGGGACGCCCTGGCCTCGCTCGTCTACGCGGGCGCGGTGCGCTTGGGCACGGTCGGACTCTCCATCGTGGCGGCGCGCCGTCTGGGATCATCTGGGGCTGGTGCGATTGGCGTGGGGCTGCAGGTGGTGGCGCTCGCGACCTTGGTGGCGACCCTCAATCTGCCCTACGGACTGACCCAGCATCTGTCGCGCACTGTCGATCCCGACATTCGCGCGCGTCTATTGCAAGTGTCGGGCTTGTTGATCGCCGCGCTGACATTGTTCGCAATGGGAGCGCTCGCGTTCGCGGCGCCGATTCTGGCGCGAGTGGCATACGGCGACGCATCCCTTGCCCCAGTACTTCTCGCGTGTGTCCCTCTCTGTCTCGCCTCCGCATTCTATCTCTGGGTCGAGGGCGCCATGCAGGGACTTCGGCGGTTCGGTGCGCTTGCTCGCGGCGGCGTAGTCGTGGCCGGACTCGACGTCGTGTTGGCCGCTCTCGCGGCTTCATGGGGCGTGGTGGCGATGCTGCTGTCGCGCACCGCGCTTCGACTCGTGGCCAGCACGGTCGCCGCGGTCCGCTGGCTCCGCGCTGGCGGTGACTCGACGACCACCGCCTCGCAGCGCCAGGAAACTGGTGACTGCGCGATGCGGCCGCGTGCGGTCGCGGCTTCGCTGTTGGGTCTCGCGACACCTACCGTCGCCGGTGGATCCATACTTCTCCTCGGCAATACGATCCTGCGGGCGATGCTGGTGCGAAGTCACGACCTTTCGGCCGCCGGCCAGCTCCAAGCTGCGGACAGCCTTGCGCAGGTCGTCACGCTCGTGCCGCTCGCGGCAGCGACGGCTTTCATGCCGGCGATCGCGGCCCAACGGGGCCAGTCTGATCGCGAACTCGCATCGTCGTTTCGCCGTGCCATCGAGCAAGTGACGGGCTACAACCTCGCGCTCTGCCTAACAGCACTCGGCATGGCTCCTTGGATGATGGAAACCGTATTCGGCCAGGACTTTGGGCCGGCACGTGCGGTCTTCGTGGTCCTCGTCTGCGCCTATGCATCCCTCGGACCGAGCGCACTGTTCGGTGCCTGGCTGATGGGGCATGGCAAGCCGTGGACGATTCTCGCGGTAAACGCAATCTGGGCCGTGGCGATGTTGCTTGCCTTCCACTTCGCACTGTCGCGCTGGGGGGCTGTCGGCGCGGCGTTAGCGAGTGCCGGCGCCTACTGGCTGGGGGTCGGCTGTTACGCACTAGTGGTCGCTCCGTTTCACTCACTCCCTGGCTCGAGCCACCTGCCTGCAATCGCTGTCACGCTCCTCGCGCTTGGGATTGGTGCGTCCCTGCAACTCGTGCCGGGGGTTCCCCTCGCGCTGGCGGTGGCCGGCAACTTGGTGCTAGCGGGCCTCGTCTTCGCGCGCTGGGGAGCGCCTAGTATCGTCGCGAGCGGCATCTTCGGGAGGGGCACGAGGTGATCTGCGATCAGGGCTCTGCCCCGGCTGTAGGGGATAGGGTCGGTGAATGTGATGCGCCGATTCGGCGTGTCGCGCGTCCGAACTGCCCCGCGTGCGGTTCGCCGGGTGAGACACGGCATGAACGCCTCCGGGACCGATGGTTCGGCATCGCTGGTGAGTGGTCCATGCGCGAGTGCGAAGCAGTCGATTGCGGTGCGTGGTATCTGGACCCTGTACCGCACGAGGATGACATCCCGATGCTTTATCGCCGTTACTACACGCACGGCGAGAGTGGTGGGAAGGGAGATGTGCTTGGGAGCGGGTTGCCCCGACTGGCGCGACTGGCCCACCTTTCCCGCCGTCTCGGGTATCGGCTGAACCCCTCGCCGCCAGCATGGCTGGGCCACCTCCTGATGATCGTGCCGGGGCGTCGTGAGCACCTGGAAATGACCGTGCTCGGGCTCCGTGCGAACTGGCGGGGACCACTGCTCGACGTCGGGTGCGGCTCGGGAGAGATGCTTCGCCTCATGAAGGAGCTAGGCTGGGAGGCGGATGGGATCGACCTCGACCCGCAGGCCGTCGCTATGGCGCGAGCGGCAGGGTTGAACGCACGAGTCGGAACGCTCGACGACCCAAAACTTGTCGAACGGCACTACGCGGCCGTTACGTCCAGCCACGTAATCGAACACGTGCAGGCCCCGGGCTCGTTCCTGAGGCGGTGCCTCCGAGTGACGCGTCCCGGCGGGCGGTTGGCCCTGGTAACTCCCAACGTCGCGAGTATCGGCCATCGCCTGCTTGGAGAGCGCTGGCGCGGACTCGAACCGCCACGCCACTTTCAGATATTCACCAAGCGTTCACTCTTGCGACTGGCGCGTGACGCCGGCTACGAGGACGTGCGCGTGACCACGTCGGCGCGGCTCGCGGCGGTCGTCGTCCGTGAGACTCTGCGTCCGGACACGGCAGGGCTCGCCACCTCCCACCAGGCGGGCACACTTGTTCGGCTGGCCGCTAGCGCGTTCCAAGTGTTCGAACGTTCACTCCTGCTACTCGACCATGAGGCCGGCGAGGAGTTGCTGCTCACGGCACGCGCACCCGGAGCGCCGCTGTGAGCGTCCGGGCGGGGGCGCACCCGCGCGTCGGTGTCGTCGTGCTTCACTGGAATGGCTACGAAGTCACACGACGCTGCCTCGAGTCGTTGCAAGCCCAAACGTACCCGGCCGCGACTGTATATCTCGTGGACAATGGCTCCACCGACGGCTCGCAGGCGCGGCTCGCGGCCGAGTTCGCACCCGATGGGCTGCGGTTGCTTGAGAACGGCGTGAATCTAGGCTTCTCGGCCGGGAACAACCCCGGCATCAGGCGCGCTCTCGCGGACGGTTGCGAGTTCGTGTTGATGGTCAACAACGACATCGTCTGTATCGCGCCCGGGTTTCTTGAGCACGGTGTGGCGACCGCTGTGGGTGATCCCTCCATCGGTATCGTGGGCGGGAAGCTCGTAGGCTGGCCCGACAGGAATATGTTGTGGTCGGTGGGGGGTGAGGTGGGCTGGATGAACGAACGCTTCCTCGGGCTCGGCGAGACGGATCGAGGGCAGTACGACACGGCGGCCGACCGCAGCTTCATCTCGGGGGCGATGATGCTCGTGCGTCGATCAGTGTTCGAGCGCATCGGGCTCCTGCCCGAGGAGTACTTCTTCGGCGGTGAGGACCGCGAGTTCGGCGTGCGTGCGCGCGGGGCGGGGTTCCGGCTCCGTTACGAACCGCTATTCCTCGCCGCGCACGAGGCCGGCAGCTCGCACGTGGCCGTGCGACCCGAGTGGGTATACAACGACGCGCTGTCGCGCATCCTGTTCCGCCGCCGCAACCAGTCGCGCTGGAGTCACGTCCTGTGGCGCGCCGCGTACTGGGTGTACCTCGAGTGGCTGTTTCCGATTCGCCACATGCTCCGAAGGCACGAGTACCTGGCCGGTATCGCGCCAAGGGAACTGCGCGATGTGCTTCGGGATGCCTGGAGCGATTCGCGCGGCCTCGAGCGCATCACGGCGAGCATGGTATCCGATTACCGAGGGCGCCGAGATCGCGCCTCACGCTGAGCCCGGCTCAGGAGCGGTAAACCGCCGCCGTCGAGCGCGCCACCACCGCGGGAGAGAAGTGCTGGCGGGCACGGACGGCCGCCGCCTCGCCGAACGCCGCGCGCCGCGCGGGGTCCCCGGCTAGCTCCACCAGCGCCGCCGCGAGTGCGTCGGCCGTTGCGGGGTCAGCCGTGGCGCGCACGACGAAGCCGCACAGGCCGTCCTCGACCAATTCGCTCACGCCGCCATTGTCGCAAGTCACCACCGGCAGCCCGACGGCCATAGCCTCGAGCGCCGCAATACCGAATGTCTCGCTGTGTGACGCGCTCACGAATACGTGGCCGCTCGCGAGCAACGCTGGCACGTCAAACGATTCGCCGAGCCAGCGCACTCGAGACTCGATCCCGAGCGCTCGCGAGCGCTCGCGCAACTCCGGACCCAGCGGGCCGTCCCCCCCCAGGTGCAGCTCCAGGTCGGCGCCGCGCCGCAGGGCCAGCGCGAACGCTTCGAGTAACCGGTCGTGGCGCTTTACCCACTCGAACCGGCCAATCGCGACCACGCGCACGGGGCCCGCTGCCTCGCCCGCACGCGCGCGCGGTAGCGACGACTCGTCGAGCAGGAGCGGGGTGGAGCCGGGGACCCGCGTGAGCCGGGGCGCGAGGTCCGGGAAGCGCTCGCGCACACGAGCCTCGGAGTCGCGCGACAACACGATCAGCCGCCCGGCGCGCCGCATCGCCCACGACTCGAACGCTACCCATAGCGCCCGCTTGGGGCCCGGCGGCAGGCTCCGCCAGCGCAACTCGTGCACCGTGCACACGAATCGCGGGATGTGTGCCAGACGCGCGACGTGCGCACTCCAGAACGCGGCGCGCGGTCCGTGCGCATGCAGCACGTCGCAGTGACCACGGAGCTTGCCGGCGAGCGCGCGCGCCTCGCTCCATGCGAGCTTATGGGAGGGCGCTCCCTGCTCGGCCACGAATCCGCGCGCGGCGAGCACATCCACGAGCGGGCCTTCGCGTGGGACGAACAGCCGAGCTTGCACGTCGGCAGGGTTGAACGAGGAGAGCAACGCTATCAAGTGGCTTTCGACACCACTCCGGCCGGCGGTCGCCACCACGTGCGCCACGCGCAGCGCAGCGCGTGTCACGAAGCGGGGTCCACGTTCATTCCCCGTGTCCTCCTCTCGTGCCCTCGTCCACTGCCGAGTGGCCGCTCCGGACCAGCACCGCCGTCCACATGGCCATCTGCGCCAAGCTCACCATGCCCATGAAGTTGTCGCCCGTCATGTTCGCGACCATCAGCGCGATCACGAGCGGCGCATGGTATCGGACCATGTGGTGCGCCAGGGTGCCGGGCGCCGCCGCGCGGCCCACTTCGCGGCCCAACTGGAACAGCCGCACAAACACGAGCACGAGCACCGCGAATCCCACGACGCCCATGCTCACGAGGATCTCGAAGAAGTAGTTCTCGACCGTGCCGAGCATCAGGCGCAGTTCGTTGTACTCGTGGCTCACGAAGCGGTAACCCAAGTAACCCACACCCGTCCAGGGGTGGTCCTGGAACACGCGCCACGCGGTGCGCCAGCCGAAGACGCGCTGGAAGAACGACATGGCCTCGTACGATCCGCGGTCCACCGTGACACTGCGGCTCATGCGGTCCCAGAAGTTCTGCGGCAGCATCGGCAGCAGCGCAGCGATGGTGAAGGCCCCAGCCAGGACCCGGGACGGACGCACCCACCTCAGCGTGAGCAGCGCAAACGTGGCCCACGCCAGCATGCCGGAACGGGACTGAGTGAGCGCCAGCACCAGCAGCATGAGAGTGCCGAGTGCGAAGTTCTTCCAGTTGGGGCGCATGGCGTGGCGCACCAGCAGCACCACGCCAACGATGAGCGTGGCTGTGCCCGCCTCGTTGGGGCTCGAGAATGGGGCGTCGGGGTTGTTGAGGAACAGCGTCATGCCCGCGCGCTTCACGTCCCAAGCCGAAACTCCGACGATATTGGTCACTGCCAGAACGGCCCCCGCTAGGAACATTGCCCCCCAGGCGCGCTCGATGCGCTCAGGAGTGCGCAGCCACCACATGCAAAGCGGGTAGAGCGTCAGCCCCTGTAGCGCCCGGATCAGGATGAGTCCCGAGTCGAGTGCCGACCCTACTCCCGCGTAACTCGCGATCTGCACGAGCGACAATGCGGCGCAGGCGAAGAACAGCAAGACCGCGCTCGTGAACTTCCGCTCTGCCGCGCGGAGGCGGTTGTGCGCGTGACCTTGCTGAATGTGGGAGAGCGCCTCGTTGCGCTCACCACCGAACACGCTTGCGAGCAGCACTGGGACCAGCAGCACGTCGATGAGGTTCACGGATCGCATTCCGCTTGCGCGGACCACAACGAGGATGATGCTGGAGCCAAGCATGAGCAGTAGCCCTGCGAACGGCCAGCGGGCGCCCGCAAAGAGCACTGCGCTGCCCGCGAGTGCGGCAACGGGGATTCGCCACAGTGGTGAAGGATCGCCCGCGGCGAGGCCTGCGAGGACTGCCAACGCCACAATCAGCCCTGCCGTTCGGAACGGAACGCGCCTAGATGTGCGGACCGTTCCTTCGGCGAGAACGGTGCTCACGGCTCGCGCGCGAGCGAGGCCGCGGTCCACGCGGCGCAACCGAGTAGAGCCGCCAGCGCCGCACCCGCAATGATGAGCGAACGCTTGGGGCGCACTCGAAGCTGAGGCACCGAGGCGGCGTCCAGCAAGGTGACCGTGGGCGTGTCGCGGGTCTCCTGCATGCGCGCGTCCTCGTATTGGGTTGTCATGAGCACCAGCAGCTTGCGTTGCACCTCGACATCCAGTGTCAGACGCGCGCCCTCCATCTTCACCTCAGGCAGCTTGCCAATCTCGCTGTTGAGCGCGCTCAGCTGGCGCTCGATATTGCGAAGCTCAGTATTGCCGGGGGAGGAGTAGCTCGAGACGTAAGAGCGCTGGGTCTCGAGGTTGAACTTCTGCACCAAGATGTCCGAAACGCCGCTCACCTTCTCGGATTCAGCGCTCGACACCACGCGATGCTTGCGCTCGTAGGCGAGCAGGTTCTCCTCGACGGCCACCAACTGGCGCTGCACCTCCCCGACGCGGCCCTCGAGGAACATGCGCAGTCGCTTGCCTCGCGTCTTATACGTCTCGACGTTGAAACGGTCGAGTTCGTCCACCAGGAAGTTGGCGACCTCGGCCGATCGGCGGGCGTCGCGGTCCTCAAACCCCACAGTCAGCAGGCCGGCGGCATTCACGCTCACCGTGAGGTGGCGTTGGAACTCTTGGAGCGTGCGGTCCATGCCCTTCCGGCGATAAGCTTTAATAAGCCCGAAGCGCTCTATCGCCGACTCGCCGAGTCGGCGACTCTTCAAGATCTCGCCGAAAACGTCCGACGGCGAGCTGGCCGTCTCGAGCCCGAGATTGTTGAGCGCGCTCGACTGGATCATGCCCGAGAGCAGGCCAAAGCCGGCCCCGCTGGTCTCCTCGGGCGGAAGCAGCGTGCTTTCGGCGCGATACCAGCTAGGAAGCAGAACCGCGATCCCGCCCGCCACAACCGCGGCCGTTCCGACGATTCCTGCATAGGTGCGCAGCCGGGATCGAAAGGCGGCGAGGAAGCGATCGGCAGTGAGGGAGGGGCGATCCAATCGGGACCTCAGGTGCACTGTCAGCGCGAGAAGGAACATCGAGTCCGAGCGTGCCGTGCTCGAGAGGGTCCTGAACGGTGCGAACGGCCTATCGTCCTCGGGCCAGTCCACCCTTCTCGAGCGGAGGAGGGACCGTAGGAGGTCACTCTGCCGGCGTCAAGAACTGCGGAGGCCTGGCATGTTCTCAGAAGGTCTCGAATCACCTGGCCGCGTCGGCATTGGCAGCGTGCGGCTCGGCTCAGCGCCGAACAGCACGCAGCACCGAGTCATACGCCACGGGCATCGCCCTCGGCCCGCCCTCAGGGCTCCACCAGCGAGGCTTCTCACTGTAGACCCACACATAACGGTCAGCGTTGTCGAACGCGGACTGCACCGATGCGGCAAACCCGGCCGGCGTGAAGTAGTTCTTGGAGACGTCGCGGTCGTCCCAGCCGTACTGCCGCCAATCGTTGTCGAGCCACACGCCGAAGCTTACCGAGAGCCGACGAAGGTAACGATCGGGCTGTGCGACCAGTCGCAGTAGGCCGCGCCGCATGGTGTCGGCCTTGGCCGCGAATTGCTCCTGCACGCGGTAGGGGTAAGAGTGCGCGTGCCCGTCCACGATCACGACGCGGTCACTCGCGGCGGACACCATGCCATCCAGGAACGGCACGAGCAGGCCGTAGTGCGTGATGGTCAGAGGGTGGCGGCCGCCGCCGGTCTCGTGCAGCGGCAGCGAGTAGCCGAGTGTCAGGAACACGGTGAGTCCCGGGTAGCCGCGTTCGAACGCGCGCATGGCCTCGGCGCCGCGCTTCCGCACTTGCGCGGCCAACTTGTCCCACGAGTGTGCGCGCCGCTTCGTCTGAGCCCGGAAGTCGAACAGCGAATCGCGGTACTGCTCAATGTCGAACATCACGCCCGGGCAGCCGGCGTCATTCGCGAGCCGCGCCGCCAGTTCCAGATTGGCCATCACCGGGCCGTGGTCCTCGAACCAGTCTAGATTCCCAGGCGTCACGTTCACCCGCAGAAAGTTCTCGTGGAATCGTCCGAAATTAGTGGCCAGCAAGTCGACGCGCGCGGAGTCGAGGTCGCGTGCGGTGAACCGCCGCCGCCCCCAAAGTTCCCACGTGAAGTTGCCCGAGTCGCCGTTCTCGGCCTCGTAATCCACGTGGAACACGCACCCATCGAACGGGCTCGCCTGCAGCTCCGCGATGTGGTCGCGCATGAAGCGCGGGTTCGGCTCGTCCCAGCCGAACTCGATGAGCTTCTTGCGCGGGGCCGCGCCGCCGGCCGCCACCGCCAGCAG
>CAZADU010000108.1:0-2654 GCA_964483945.1 uncultured bacterium | reverse complement strand
CGGCCCCGGAGATCTTCAACCCACCCAGGAGGACACCATGAAAGCATCAATCGTTACGACCTTGGCCCCGGTCACAGTTGCGCTCGGCGCACTTTAGAAGGGAGCAATCATGAATCCGAATAAAGCGTTGTGGGAAAAAGGCGACTTTACCGAGATTGCCGCCTTGATGCGGCAATCTGGAGAAGCAGTCGTCAAGTCGCTCGGCATAACGACGCCGCTGCGGGCCTTGGACCTGGGCTGCGGCGATGGCACTACGGCGGTTCCCCTGGCCCGGGCTGGGGCAGAAGTCGTTGGCATCGACATTGCCAGGAACCTCGTTGACGCCGGGAACAAGCGAGCAGCGGAGGCGGGTCTCAAGCGGTTGTCGTTTCAGGAGGGGGATGCGTGCGACTTGCAGGGGGTCGCTGACCATTCGTTCGATTTGACCCTCTCTGTATTCGGCGCCATGTTTGCGCCCAAGCCCTTCGACGTCGCCAAGGAGATGGTCCGGGTCACCAAGCCCGGCGGCCGCATCGTGATGGGCAACTGGATCCCCAACGATCCGACGTCGTTCGTGTCGCAGCTGCTGAAGATCAGCTCGGCGTTCACGCCGCCACCCCCGGATGGCTTCGTCAGTCCAATGACCTGGGGCGTGGACACCCACATCCTCGAGCGCTTTGGCCAGGCCGGCGTGGCCAAGGAAAAGGTTTCTTTGGCCAAGGATACTTTCTCATTCCAGTCTCCTGACAAAGGCCCGGCGGAGGTCATCGAGTTGTTCAGGCGATTCTATGGCCCGACGATGAACGCTTTCGAAGCGGCCGAGAAGAACGGAAAGGTAGACCAGCTCCACAGGCAGCTCTTGGAGCTGGCGGCGGCACAGAACAAGAGTACCGGCCGCGGCGCTTCGATCCCCGCCACTTTCATGCGAGTGACTGTTCGCCTTTGAGTTCATGCCTGGCTTCTGTTCGGCGCCGGCTGTTACTCCCTCAAGCGTGCGGTGGGGCGCGCCACGATCTCTCGCGCTGCGATCACAAACCGCGCCTGATGCTCAGTTGACGCGAATGTTCAGGTCGGCGACCAGCTTGCGGTACATCTCGAAGTTCGAGCGCACCAGCCGCGCGAAGTCCTCAGTGCTGCCGCCGACGGCCTCCATCGCCGCGTTGTCGAAGCGCTCGCGCACCATGGGATCCGTCAACGCCTTGTCGATCTCCGCAGTCAGCCGGCGCACCACGTCTGCGGGAGTCCCGGCGGGCACGAACACGCCGAGCCACTGGTCGAGCACCAACCCCTTGAAACCCGCCTCCTCGTAGGTCGGCACGTCCGGCAGGCTCGGCGCCCGCGACTTGGTGGTCTGCGCGAGGATCTTTACCTTGCCCGACTTGTGGTGCGGAATCACGGGCGTCGAACCGAGGGAGGCGACGGGCACCTGCCCGCCGAGGAAGTCGGCGATGGCCTGGCCTCCGCCTTTGTATGGAATGTGCGTCAACTGGATGCCGGCCAGCTTGGCGAACCATTCGGCGGCGATGTGCTGCTGCGAGCCCGCGCCGGAGGTGGCGTAGCCCAGCCCCGGCTTGGCCTTTGCCGCTGCGACCAGCTCGGCCACATTGCTTACCCGCAGGGAAGGATGCACCGCGAGCACTACCGGTTGGCGCGAAAGCTGGATCACCGGCACCAGTTGCTTCATGGGGTCGTAGTTCAGGCTGTAGACGTGGGGCGCGCTGGCGACGAAGTCCGGCGCGATCAGCACGGTGTAGCCATCGGGCTCGCTTTTCACCACGGATTCGATGCCGATATTGCCGCCCGCGCCGGCGCGGTTCTCGATGAGCACCGACTGGCCAAGCGCCGGCGCGATGCGCTCGGCAACCGCGCGCGCCGCAACGTCCGTCGAGCCGCCCGGCGGGTAGGGCACGACGAGCCGGACGGCCTTCGTCGGCCAGGCCTGCGCCTGGGCGAGCGTGGCGGAGAATGCAAAGACGACTGCAGCAATGCGCGCATAAAGCATTAGGGCCTCCGCAGAGGCCCCCACCCTACCAACAATGCCGTTGACCGCCTAGCCGGAAACCTTCGGTTCCTCGACCCCGTGCTTGCCGCGCAGCTGCGCGGCGAGCGCCTCGGCGTCGGCCTTGGACGGCAACCGCGAGATGCGCACCACGTAGACGCGCTTCTCGCCCACCTTCGCTGGATGGATCTCGGCGGCATAGCCCGCAGTGCGCAACTGGTCGTACACCGACAGCGCTTCACCCTGGGTGCCGACGCTCGCCAGCGTCACGCGCCACTTGCCGCCGCTGCGCACGCCGCCCTGGCCGTCGGCGATCTCGGTTTCCTGCGCCCACTGCGCGAGTTGCGCCGGCTCGACGAAGCCCACCGGCTTGGTCTGTCCCTTGTCGCGCTGGTAGAACTGGCGCGCCTGGTCCATGGTCACCGGCGCTTCGCCCTCGGCGCCGACTTCGACCTTGCCCTCGATCAGGCAGATGACCTGGCGCTCGAGCATGGACTTGCCCCACAGGTCGGTGCCGCGGATGCCCGCCGTCACGGTGGCCACACGAATGCTCACCTCGCGGCGCCGCTCCTTGGCGAGCAAATCCGTGGTGAAGCGGAACGCGCCTTGCAGCACGTTCAGCGCCGCCTTGAACACGCCGCCGTGCTCGGCCTGCAGGTCGATCAGGCGCAGCGAA
>CAZADU010000107.1:0-4946 GCA_964483945.1 uncultured bacterium | reverse complement strand
GAGGTGGTGCGCGGGGCGGCACAGGCCGAGGAACCACACCGCGTGCCGACGTTTCTCAAGGAAACCGCGGCCGAGACGCATCGCTTCCACCACGACTGCTGGGTGGTGAATCCGGACGAGCCGGTGCTGTCGCGCCACCGCCTGCGGCTATGCGCGGCCGCAGCGCAGGTGCTGAGCAACGCACTCGCGCTCATGGGCATGTCGGCACCTGAGCGGCTCGAGCGCACTGCTGAGGCTGGCGCGTGAACCCGCAGCGCATCCTCGTGGTCGGATCGGTCGCGCTCGACTCCATCCGCACGCCCTATGGTGAGGTGACCGAGGGGCTGGGTGGGTCCGCGTCCTACTTCTCGTGCTCGGCGAGCCACTTCGCACCGGTGTCGGTCGTGGCCGTGGTGGGGAAGGATTTCCCCGCCGAGCACCGCGACACGTTCGCCATGCGCGACATTGACCTGTCGGGGCTCGAGGCGGCCGAGGGGCGCACGTTCCGCTGGCGCGGCGAGTACATGGCCGAGCTGGGCCACGCTCACACACTCGAGACCCAGTTGAATGTGTTCGCCGACTTCCACCCCAAGCTGCCGGATTCGCATCGCCGCATCCCGTACGTGTTCCTGGCCAACATCGACCCGGACCTTCAACTCGAGGTGCTGTCACAGATGCGCAAGCCGCGTCTCGTGCTGAGCGACACGATGAACTATTGGATCGCTCGCAAACCCGACCGAGTGCTGGAGGTGCTGCGCCGGGTGGACGTGGCGCTGTTGAACGAGGAGGAGGCGCGAGCGCTCGCGGGCGAGACGCACCTGGCACGCGCCGCTGAACGGCTGCTCGACCAGGGCGCGCGCGCCGTCATCATCAAGAAGGGCGAGCACGGCGCGCTGTTCCAGTCGCGCGAGGAGCGCTTCCTCACTCCGGCCTACCCGGTCGCCGCGCTCACCGACCCGACCGGGGCGGGCGACTCGTTCGCCGGCGGTTTCATGGGCCTGCTCGCCCGGCTGGACCGCGCCGACGGCGACGCGCTGCGCCAGGCCATGGCCTGCGGCACGGTGATGGCCTCGCTGGCGATCGAGTCGTTCTCGCCGGCACGACTGGTGGAAACCACGCCGGCCGAGATCGAGGGACGCGTGCGCGAGCTGCACGGGTTGATTCACTACGACTTGTTCCCGATGTTCTGAGCGGGGACGACCGGTCCGGCTTGGGAAGCCGTTCGCAGCAGGCGACCCCGCGGATCCTGGCGGGCCGCTCCGGGGCGAGTGTCCCTGTCCCGGCGACCGGGCCCGACATCGCTCAGGCTGCGGCCCCGAAGATTCATGGCGGCAGCCACTTGCGGGCTTGTGCTAGACTGCCGCCTGCACTCGATGGTTCGTCCCCCCCCGGGAGCCGCGACGCATGTCCAAGATGGAAGCCCCCCTTTCCGTCCGAGCCGAGACCGCCATCCGCCGTCTGCGCGACGTGGAGGGCGTGAGTGTGCGCGTGGACGATTCCGAGCTGGTCGAGATCCACGTGGTCAGCAGCTCCGAGCGGAGCCCCAAGCAGATCGTGCGCGACGTGCAGGCGGTGCTGCGCACCGACCTCGGGGTGAGCATCGACCACCGCATCGTGTCGGTCGCACTGGCGCGACCCGCCGGTGAGCTACCCGCGCGGCCCGCGGCTGCAGCCGCCCCCGCCCGGATGCCGCTCCCCGCGCGTGCCGCCGATCCGCCCGCGCCCGTGCCGGCACGTGACGACCGCATCCGCTACGAGAACGCCAACCTCATCGTGCACGGGCAGCGCACCCAGGCGCAGGTCGAGCTCCGCTGGAAGGGCCTGCCTCGCATCGGCAACGCGTCGGGCTGGAGCGCGCGCGACGACGCGCACCGCCTGGTCGCACAGGCCACCGCGCTCGCGGTGCAGGAGTTCCTTTCAGATCCCATTGCGCTCAACGTCCGCGAAGTCTCGTTCCTCGAGACGGGCGGGCAGCGCGTCGCGGTCGTGGTGATTTCGCTACTCGCGCACCGGCACGAGAAGGTGCTGTGTGGAAGTTGCACCGTGGAGCGCGACACGACGCAGGCGGTCGTGCTCGCCACGCTCTCCGCGCTCAACCGGCTGGTGGCCGGCATGCGTGTGAAGGAGCCCACGGAGTACGTGCTGCGCGCCGAGACTCAGCCACTCGAATACTGAAGCCGGCCGGCGCGCGGTGCGCGCCGGTCGTTCACCGAGTTCGGGACCGGACGGAGTCCCGGGGAGACCAAGCGAAGCGAGGCAGGACACCAGCGAAGCGCCCGACCCGCGCGGCCGAAAGGCCGTGGTGGAGATTCCTCAAAAGGAGGTGGGCTATTCATGGACCTGTTCTTCGACATCGTCGAGCTGTTGGGCAAGGCCGGTTGGTAACCCAACCGGTGGCCTTAGGGCCACGTTGATGTAGTCTCTCCCCGTGATCCGAAACCGGTCCCGACTGTGCCTACCTTCCCGAGGGGAAGCCCCCGTGGAAGCCCCCACGATAAGGACATCGTGAGTGTGAACACCGCTCCGCGGCGGCCGTTTCGGTTCCGCCTCTACTTCATGGTGGTGCTCGTCGGCGCCGCTGTGCTCGCTTCCGTCTCGTGGGGCGCTCACCCGCCGGCCGTGTGGCCCATACTCGCGCTGGGATTCGCGCTGCTCGTGCTCGCCGACCTCGCCCCCGTTCGCTTACCGGGCGGCGGCCAGATGACGGCCGGCACCATGCTGGACCTGCCGCTGCTGCTCGCCGTCGGCCCGTTCTGGACGGCCGCGCTGGATGTGGCCTCTGCGGTGGCCGTGCAGGGGCTCGTGCAGCGCCGCCCGCTGGAGCGCGTGGTCCACAACAGCGCGATCTACGTGCTGGGTGCGTTCGCGTCGGCCGCGGTCTACAACGCCCTCGGCGGCCGCATCGGCTCGGTGGAGTTCCCGGGTGGGGCGCTGGCGTTGGCGGGCTGCGGCCTGACGTTCTTCCTGGTGAACTCCGGTTGCGTCTCGATGGCGATCGGGCTCACAGACGGCCCGAGTCCGTGGCGCGCGTGGCAACGCAATTTCCAAGCTTCGATCCTGCACCATCTCGCGTTCGTCGCCCTCGGCACGCTCTCGGCCGTGGTGTGGACGCAGACGGGTGTGTGGGGGCTGCTGCTGGTCGCCCTGCCGGTGCTGGTGTCGCGCCACGCGTTCCAGCTCTCGGTCGAGCTGCGCAGCGACCTCAAGGACTTCGTGCGCACGCTCACCCAGGTGCTCGAGGAAGTGGACCCTTACACTCGCCACCACTCGGTGCGTGTCTCCATCTATGCCGTTCGGCTGGCGCGCGGGTTGCGACGCCCCGAGGCGGACGTGGAGGAGATCGAGTACGCCGCGCTCGTCCACGACCTTGGCAAGATCGGGCCGCAGCACCAGTACATCCTGCAGAAGCCCGGCTCGCTCACGCACGAGGAGCAGCGTACGTTGCGCTCGCACCCGGCGGCGGGTGCGGAGATCGTGGCCAAGGTGCGTACGCTCCGCCGCGTCGCCGAGATCGTGCGCGCGCACCACGAGCGGCCCGACGGGCTGGGCTACCCGTTCGGCCTGCGCTCGGAGGACGTGCCCTTCGGCTCGCGCATACTGAACGTGGCCGACGCGTTCGACGCCATGACCAGCGACCGCCCGTACCGACGCGCCCTGCCGGTGGCAGTGGCGATCCAGGAGCTGGAGCGGGGCGCGGGCACGCAGTTCGCTGCCGACGTCGCAGGCTGCCTGCTGCGGCTGTACGCGGCAGGCGAGTTTCCGCTGGTGCCGAGCCCCAGTAGCGAGGATCTGCAGTTGTTGCGGTTGCGCACGCGGGTGGGGACCTGATGCGCTACCGCGACGCCGGTGTCGACGTGTCGCGTTCCGACGCGATCAAGGACGCGCTGATGCACGAGATCCGCTCCACGTGGGGCGATGCCGTGGCCCCGCTCGTGGGCGGGTTCGCCGGCGTGATGCGGTTTCCGGGAGCACCGGGCCTGCTCGCCGCCACGATGGACGGCGTGGGCACCAAGTTGCACCTCGCCAAGGCGGCGCACCGGCTCGAAGACGCGGCTGCCGACCTGGTCTACCACGGTGCCAACGACCTGCTCGTGCACGGAGCGCGGCCGCTCGCGTTCCTCGACTACATCGCGCAGGCGAAGCTCGATCCGGACGACGTCCTGGATTGCGTGCGCGGTCTGGCGCGCGCCTGCCGCGAGGTGGGTTGTGCATTGCTGGGAGGTGAGACGGCCGAGATGCCGGACACATACCTGCCCGGTGTGATCGACGTGGCGGGCTGCATGCTCGGCAGCGTGGACCCCGCCCTGATGCTGGATGGCTCGCGCGTGCGCAGCGGTGACGCCGTGCTGGGGCTGGCGGGGACGGGGCTGCACACGAACGGTTATTCGCTCGCGCGGCGGGTGCTGGCTGCATCGGACCTGTCGCTTTCCGATGCGCTGCCGGGGGGCGCGGGCGAGACGCTGGCCGCCGCACTGCTCGCGCCGCACCGTTGGTACGGCCGCGCGCTACTGCCACTCGCCTCGAGCGGTCTGCTGCGTGCGATGGCACACGTGACCGGGGGCGGCATCGCTGGCAACCTGGTGCGCGTTCTGCCGGAGGGCTGTCGCGCGCGTGTCTCGGCTTCGGCGTGGCCGCGCCCGGCGCTGTTCCGCTGGTTGCAGCGCGTGGGCGACGTGCCCGAGGACGACGTGCGCACCGCGCTCAATCTTGGCATCGGTATGGTCGTCGTGGTCGAACCCGCGCGAATCGAGGCCGTGACCGCGGCGCTCGGGGAGGCGGGCGAGACCGTCTGGCGCCTGGGCGAGGTCTTCAGTGGTCAGCGCGGCGTGGAGTGGACGAGCGCCTGAGGAGACACACCGCCCCCGAGATGCACAGCGCCCCCGTCTGACCGCCCCCCGCCCCCGAGGTCGTGGAGGTGGCGGATGGAACGAATGAATGGGCGGGAAGGTACGGAGGATGCGGCCCCG
>CAZADU010000106.1:0-2125 GCA_964483945.1 uncultured bacterium | reverse complement strand
CGCGGCCCCACACGGGGCGGCGGGCGTGGTGGTGCGCCTGGCGGCGGTGGCCGTGTTCGTGCTGCTGGCTTGGAAGAGTGACGTGTGGAAGGACGCGGGCTCGGTGCGACACCGACCAGCCGCTCATTAGATAGGATTCGCGAGGCGACGAAAGGCAGGACGACATGTGTGGCATTGCCGGACTCTATGACCGACAGGGACGCGCGGATCTCGGCCGGCTGCAGGCCATGTCCCGGTTGTTGCGCCACCGCGGCCCGGACGACGAGGGCATGGTGCTGATCGATCCCGTGGGCGGCCAGTCGTTCACGCACGGCGGCGCCGACACGCCCCCCGGCGTGTTCCGCTCGGGCCTGCCGTGGGCGCCCGGCGTGGCGCGCGGTGAACAGGCCACCGCTCGCTACGGGGTGGGGCTTGCGCACCGGCGGCTGTCGATCGTGGACCTCGAGCCCACGGGCCACCAGCCCATGTGCGCACCCGGCGAGCGCCACTGGATCGTCTTCAATGGCGAGATCTACAACCATGTCGAGTTGCACATCGAGCTTGAGCAGGCCGGCCAGCGCTTCAAGGGCCGCAGCGACACCGAGGTGATCCTCGCGGCCTATCGCGTGTGGGGTGAGCACTGCCTCGAGCACTTCAACGGCATGTTCTCGTTCGCGTTGTGGGATGCCGACCGCCGCCACCTGTTCTGTGCACGCGACCGCTTTGGGGTAAAGCCGTTCTACTACCAATTCGACGGGCACGCATTTGCGTTCGCTTCCGAGGCCCGCGCGCTGGTGCTGACGCAGGCGTGGCGCATCCAGCCGCACCTGCCGGCGGTGCGCGACCTGTTGGCACTCGACTGGGTGGACCACGAGACGCACACGTTCTTCGAGGGCCTGCACCAGCTGCCGGGCGGGCACTTCCTCACGGTGGGCGAGGACGGTTTCCGCATCGAGCGCTGGTGGGGCCTGGACCCGGAGCGCCGCGCAAGCGGCAGTGGCGAGGACCTCGCTCGTGAGTTCGCGGAACTGTTCACCGACTCCGTACGGCTGCGCCTGCGCTCCGACGTCGAGGTGGGCTCCTGCCTCTCGGGCGGGCTCGACTCGAGCGCAGTGGTCACCACAGGGGCGAAGCTCTCGGGCAAGCCGCTGCACGCGTTCACCTGTGCCTATGACGAGGGCCCCGCATTCGACGAGCGCCCATACGTGCGCGCCGTGGTCGAGGCGAGTGGGGCCCAGTCGCACGTGGTGGTGCCGGACGGCGGCGACTTCTGGAGCGTGTTCGACACGCTCGCTGACCAGCAGGGCGAGCCCACGGCCGGCCCCGGTGTCTACTCGCAGTGGCAGGTCATGAAGCTGGCCGGGGGCCAGCATCGCATGAAGGTCCTGCTGGACGGCCAGGGTGGGGATGAGACGCTGGCCGGCTACTTCCGTTACCTGCCGGCGCGATTGCGCGATCTGGTGGCCGCCGGGGACTGGGCGGGGTTCCGCGGGCTGTTCGGCCCCGTTTCCGACCGGCTCGGTCTCGGCACCACGCTGCTGCACACGTTCGAGCCGTGGCTACCGGGCGCGCTCGTGGCCGAGCTGCGCGGGCGCTTCGGTCAGGGTAAGGATCGCGTGCTGTCGAGCCCGATGCGTCGCGTCGCGTCGCAAGCACCCCGTTCGGCGCACTCGTCGCGCACGTCGCTCTGGGATCAGCTCGCGTTCGATACCACCGTGCGCCAGCTGCCGAGCCTGCTGCGCTACGAGGATCGCAGCAGCATGGCGTGGGGCATCGAGACACGACTGCCCTTCTTGGATTACCGCCTGGTCGAGCTGGCGTTCTCGCTTCCCGATCCGCAGCGGCTGGACGGCACCACCACCAAGGCGATCGCGCGCCGAGCACTCGGCGACCGCGTGCCCAAGTCGGTGCTGGAGCGCCGCGACAAGATGGGCTTCGAGACCCCTGCCGACCTGTGGCTTCGTGGCCGCCATGCGGCCGAGGCGCGCCGCCGGCTCGCGCGCAATGGCCCGTTCCAGGACTGGGTCGATTCGGAGGCGCTCGAGGCCGCACTCGACGACTACCTCGCCGGCCGCCGCGAGATCGGTCTTCAAGTGTGGCGCTGGCTGTCGCTCGAGGCCTGGTCGCAGTACTACCTCGAGCGCGA
>CAZADU010000105.1:0-1661 GCA_964483945.1 uncultured bacterium | reverse complement strand
GCCGGGGTGCCGCCGCGCGCGGGTGTGCGCGCTGGCGCGACTGAAGATCTCGGCGCGCAGCCCGTCCAGCCCTTGTCCCTCGAGTGCCGAGACCAGCAGCCCGCCGGGGAACTCGACGCGCAGCGCAGCCGCGGCATCATCATCCAACTGGTCGGCCTTGTTGAACACCATCAGGCGCGGTGGGCGCGGCTCGGTGAGGATCTCGTCGAGCACGGTGTCCACCGCGGTCAGGTGGCGGCGGAAGTCGGGGTCGGACGCGTCGGTCACGTGCAACAGCAGGTCGGCTTCGACAGCTTCGGCCAGCGTGCTGTGGAACGACGCCACCAGATGATGCGGCAGCTTGCGGATGAAGCCGACCGTGTCGGTGAGCAGCGCCATGTCGCGTTCCGGGCTCACCAGTTGCCGCGTGGTGGAATCCAGCGTGGCGAACAGCCGGTTCTCGACGAATACGCCCGCTTTGGTGAACGCGTTGAACAGCGTGCTCTTGCCGGCGTTCGTGTAACCCACGAGCGCGGCTCGGAACTCGCGCCGGCGGCGGGCGCGCTGTGTCTCGCGTTCGCGTTCGACACTCTCGAGGTCGCGCTTCAGTCGCGCGATCTTGTCGCGCACCATTCGCCGGTCGGTCTCGAGCTGCGTCTCGCCGGGGCCGCGTGTGCCGATGCCGCCGGCCTGCCGCTCGAGGTGCTTCCACATGCCGGTGAGCCGCGGCAGCGTGTACTCGAGCTGCGCCAGCTCCACCTGGAGCCGGCTCTCGCGTGTGCGCGCGCGCTTGGCGAAGATGTCGAGGATCAGTTCGCTGCGGTCGATGACCTTGCGCTCGAGCGTGTTCTCGAGGTTCTTGACCTGCGCGGGCGAGAGGTCGTCGTCGAAGATGACCAGCTCGGCGTCGCGATCGGCGGCCAGTTGCTTGAGCTCTTGCAGCTTGCCCTTGCCGAGGAACGTGGCGGGGTGGATCGAGCCGCGGCGCTGCACCAGCTTGTCGGCCACGATCGCACCGGCCGTGTCGGCCAGCAGTGCGAGCTCCTCGAGCGAGCGCTCGATGTGCTCGCGTTCGCGCTGGGCGTGTCCCACGAGGATGGCGCGCTCGTTGCGCGGCGGACGGGTCACTTCATAGGACTGGGTCTTCATGTGCGGATCGGCACCTCGAGCTCGTAGGGCGCGGGGGTCAGGTTCTCGACGCTGCCATCCGAACGCACCGCCACCAGATCCTCGATGCGCACGCCGAGGCCGCGTTCGGGGTAATACAACCCCGGTTCCACCGACACGACGTGGCCGGGTGCCAGCTTCGCGGTGTTCGTGGGCGGGCCGCCGAGGCGCGGGCCCTCATGCACGGCCAGTCCGACGCCGTGGCCGAGCCCGTGCACGTAGCCCTGCTCGGTGCCCTGATTGGTACGCACGGTCGCGTGCCCTTGACGCTCGAACACATCGCAGACCAACTCCTGTAGCTCACGGCAGGGCTCGCCCGCTCGCGTGCGAGCCATCGCGCTGTCGAACGCCTCGCGGCAATGTCCATAGAGCGCGCGCAGCGGTTCGGGCGCGGGCCCGAGGCAGAACGTGCGCGTCATGTCGGTGTGATACCCGCCGCCCGCCTCGCCGGGGAAGATGTCCACCAATATCGGTTCGCCAGCACGGATCGCGTCGGCATCGTTGCCGCGGTTGTG
>CAZADU010000104.1:0-3047 GCA_964483945.1 uncultured bacterium | reverse complement strand
TACTTCGACGACCATCCGATCACCGCGGGGCCCGACGGCAACCTCTGGTTCACCTCGGGCCCCAGGAGATCGGAAACCGGGGTGGGTCGGATCGGGCGGATCACCCCTTCCGGGGTGGTCACCGAGTTCTCCGCCGGCCTCACCGGCATCCCGAACGAGATCACCGCGGGGCCCGACGGCAACGTCTGGTTCACCGAGTTCTTCGTGGAGCGGATCGGGCGGATCACCCCCGCCGGGGTGGTCACCGAGTTCTCCACCGGCGACCTCGGAGAAGCGACCGCGATCACCGCGGGGCCCGACGGCAACCTCTGGTTCACCACCCAGGACCCGCAAACCTTGGACGGTGGGATCGAGCGGATCACCCCCAAAGGCAAGGTCACCGAGCTCTTCGCCGGTGAGGGCATTTACGTATACGACATCACCGCGGGGTGCGACGGCAACCTCTGGTTCCTCTGGAACTACGAGATTCCCCCGAGCGGGTTCGGGCGGATCACCCCCAAGGGCAAGGTCACCAAGTTCGAGTTCTCCACCGGCGACCTCGGAGAAGCGGGCGAGATCACCGCGGGGCCCGACGGCAACCTCTGGTTCACCAAGCAGGGCGACAGCGTGGCCGAGAGCCTGATCGGGCGTATCGGTCCCGGCCCGTCGACGAAGCCACGAGGGCGGCACCGCCCGACACTGCCGGACGCTTGTCCACGCACCCCCAACGGTTGAGGACCCAGCCTGGATCAATGTTCGAGGACGCGTCCTGTGGAGAGCACCATCGACGTCGCGAGGCCAGGAGCGAGATCCGCGTCTCATCGACAATGAATACAGCGCGGCGTGATGGACGAGGGTACGCCCACTCGGGCGCCTCCTCATCTTCTCCTCGAAGGAGAGCACCGGTTGGCAGGCAAGCGTGCTCTCCCCCGACTCACCACTGGCCGAGCCGAGTCGCGCTTTTCGCGCGTCCAGGGTCTTGCGAATCCTGGTCGCCCGTCGATCTGGTAACGCTGGGTGTCGCCCGCTATTGGTCGTTCTCGGTGCGCGATGAACGCAGCAGCTCGAGGAACCCGCGCGGGCTGATCGCGACGACGTCCGGGAACGATCCCGCAAGCAGGGCTCGATCGCCGGTCACGAGATGTGTGGCCCCGGCTGATTCCGCTAAGGCCACCAGGTAGTCGTCGCCGGGATCGGCGGTCACTCCGGGCCGCGGCGCTGGGTCCTCCTCGGTTCGACCGATCATCCGCACCAGGTTCACGAACGCAGTTCGATCCTGCGAGCTGACCCCACGGAACTTCGGGCGGGCGAGCACGAGGTCGAGCTCCGCGAGCAGTTGCGGTGACACGACCGACTCGAACGCCTGGCGCCGAAGCTCTTCGATCAACTGGCTGGGTGCGCCTCGGTTCGACAAGACCGCTGAGATCAGGACGCCGGGATCGAGGACGGCGCGCAGCACGCGCGGTTACCGCGTCGCGCGAGAGGCTCGCAGCTCCTCGTAGGCCACTCCGATGGCGTCGTCCTCGTCGAGATCGAACGCGTCCTGCATTCGACGCAGGGCTCGAGCGCCGACATGGAGGACCAAGGCGCGTTCGACGACGTCATCGAGGCTCAAGCCCGTGACGCGAGCGAGCTCTTGGGCTTCCGCCAGAACGTCCTCATCAACGTTCACCAACTGCGAACGACGAACCATCACACAATCGTACTCCCACGACAGCGTTTGATCCGATGAGTACCGACAGCCGAGGCGCCACGCGTCGATGGACGCGGTTCAGCCGAAGAAGATTCCCGTCGGATCCTGATCGAGCTCGACGAGGACTTCATCAAGGTCCTCCGACGGTTCAACATCGTCATAGCGGTGCCACCGGCCATTGCGATCAGCCCAGTGCAGCGCCCACCGTCGCGACCCAGTCTCGTAGCGGAGCTGGGCGACCTTCATTCGGGTCCACTCCCCAGGCGCGCCCTGCCAGAGCGGACGGCAGTCGAGGATCGTCACCGAATCGCCCCGGACCTCGACATCGAGGCGCATCTCGTCGCGAAGTTGCTCGGGCGTGCGCCGCTACAGAAGCGCTTGATCTTCGCAACCGCGAGATCCGGCACCGCCATGCGCGCACAGTACCGAGCGCGATCCCGGTGAAGTTCGCTAGGTCCCTGCGTCAAGGGTCTTGCAAAGACGTGCCGCCCGTCTTTCTGGTGTTGTGCCGTGTCGTAGAAGGTCTTTGATTCAGCACCGTGTCCACCGCGTCATGCTCCGTCGCAGCGCGTGACGCGGTGTTCGTTGGCAAGCCGTTGGCACGCTCGACAGCGCGCCAGCTCGAAAACGTGTTTTGACCTGCAGGAACTTGGAGGCGGCGGCGGGAATCGAACCCGCGTCCAGGGTTTTGCAGGCGGAATGCAACTGTCCAGGATGTGGCGTTGAGTTGCGTTCTGGCTGATCAGCTCACTGTCATCGTCTGCCCAGTATGCCTGAGCGCGCCTGAGCATCGGCGTGTTCGTTGTCAAACCATTGGCAAGAACCGTCAAGTAGCTGAAGGTTGACCCGGAGGTCGGGAGCGGTCAATCAGATCGACAGCGCTGCCTTGTAAGCGGTCATGGCGGGTTGGCACCCTGGGTGATGAGAATGGTGGTGCCGCTCGCTGACGTCGTCGCTCTTTGGTGCTTCGAGCCTGTTTGTAAGCGTGACGGCGGGGAGCTCGTTGGGCACCCTGGCGTGTTGCTTCGAGCACGAGTCTGAGTTTCCTGATCCCGGAGCTCCCTGCGGGCGGTCTCAGCACCAACAACAAGGGGGTATTCGGATGGAGGTGCTTCACGATCGGGTCGCGGGGCTCGATGTGCACAAAAAGACGGTGGTGGCGTGTGTGCGCACCCCGGGTGAGGGTCGCGCCCGTCGGGACGAGACCCGCGAGGTCTCGACGTTCTTCGCGGATTTGGAGCGGCTGCGGGACTGGCTGGTCGCCGAGGGGGTGACCCAAGTCGCGATGGAAGCCACCGGCGTGTTCTGGAAGCCGGTGTGGTTCGTTCTCGAAGACGCCGGGTTCGAGCTGTTGTTGGTCAACGCCCGACACGTG
>CAZADU010000103.1:0-7448 GCA_964483945.1 uncultured bacterium | reverse complement strand
TACTCGTTCGTCACCTGCCCGCCGCTGTTCACGCACCAGTACTCGCACTGCTGGGTGGACTTCCGCGACATCGCCGACCCCTACATGCGCACGCGCGGCTTCGACTACTTCGAGAACTCCCGGCGAGCCACGCTGGCCCAGCGCAACTACTGCATCGTCAATCCTCTCGGCGCGATCGGCTACTCGGACAGCCTGTGGGGGCTCACCGCGGGCGACGGACCGTTCGGTTACGAGGCCCGCGGCGCGCCCCCTGCCCAGAACGACGACGGCACCATCACGCCGACCGCAGCGATCAGCTCGATCGTGTTCACGCCCGTCGAGTCCATCGCCTTCATCCACCACATGTGGGACCACTACCGGCCCACGGTGTGGGGACCGTACGGCTGGAAGGACGGGTTCAACCTGTCCACCGGGCCATGGGTCGCGACCGACGTCATCGGCATCGATCAGGGACCGATCCTGATGATGATCGAGAACCACTTGAACGAGCGGCCGTGGCAGCGTGTCATGGCGCACCCCGCGATCCAGCGGGGTCTGCAGCGCGCCGGCTTCCAGCCGTTCGTGCTGGGTGTGACGCCGCGTCCGGCGCCGGCCGACGTGCAGCTGGGCCGCGTCTCGCCGGACCCGCTCACGAGCCGATCACGGGTCACGTTCCAACTGGCGCGCGAGGCCGACGTGCGGCTGGGCTTGCTCGATGTGCAGGGCCGCGCGCGTGGCGAGCTCGCCACGGGACGGTTCGCCGCAGGCGAGCACTCGGTGGCCGTGCCACGCGGCGGCCTTGAAGCGGGTGTGTACTGGTTGCGGCTGTTGGCCGCGGGCGAGACTCGTCAGACGCGATTCGTGGTGCTCCCCTGAAGGCGCCCGCGTGAGCGTGCTCTCCACCACTCTGCGCAGCGGGCCGCCTCGGCTCGGCGCGTCCATGCCGGCGGTGCACCTGCTGGGCGACGGGCGCTACTCGGTGTGGCTCACCGAGGCCGGCATGGGCCGTTCGAGTTGGCTCGGCACGGCGCTCACGCGCTGGAGCGGGGAGCGGCTCGAGGATGCCGACGGCTGGCGTTTCTGGGTGCGCGACTTGGAACTGGGCCGCTCCTGGACGCTGCTGCAGCCGGTGTCGTTGCGGCCCCCGGGCCACGGCACGGTGTCCGCCGGCGCGGGCGTGTTCGCGTGGAGCCAGCGCGACCACGGCATCGAGACACGGCTCGAGGTGTGCGTCGCAGCGGGCGCGGACGCCGAGTTGCGCACGGTCACGCTGGTGAACCTGGGGGACAAGCCGCGGCGGCTCGACGTGACCGGTTGCGTGGAACTGGTGCTGAACGACCCGCTCGCCGACGCGTCACACCCCGCGTTCTCCAAGCTGTTCGTGCAGACGGCGTGGGACGAATCCGCCGGAGCTCTGGTCGCGACGCGACGCCCGCGCGGCCACGGCGAGACGCACCCCGCACTCGCGCATCACGTCCTGGGCGAGGGCGCATTCGAGTTCGACACCGACCGCGCTCACTTCCTGGGACGCGGACGCTCGTGGGGGCGACCGGCCAGCCTCGTCACTCGCCGGCCGCTCGCCGGCACCACCGGCAACGTGCTGGATCCCGTCTTCGCCACGCGACGCGCGGTGGATCTGGCTCCGGGTGCCTCGTGCCGGATCACATTCGTGCTGGCCGCGGGCGCAACGCGCGCCAACGCACTTGGCGCCCTCGCGAACTTCCGCGACGACGCCTCGGCCGACCGCGCGTTCTCGGCCGCGCAATCGGCCGCGCGCGTGGAACTGGAGCGACTCGCGCTGTCCCCCGAGGAGGCCGAGACCGCCGCCTCACTCGCCGGCGCACTGCTCTACGGGGACCCGCGACTCGCCGCTCCCGAAGAGGTGATGCGTACGGCGGGCAGCGATACCAGCGTGCGCACGGCACTCGGGATCGCCGACGCCCGACCGGTCGTGACCGTGCGCTGCGACGAACCCGGCGCTGCCGCGCACTGGGAGCGGCTCACGCGCATGCACCGATACTGGAGCACGCATGGCATCGAGTCCGCCCTCGTTGCACTCGGTGCCGCACCCCCACTCGGCTCGCGTGAAGCGGGTGTGCTCGTGGCCATCGCGCTCGACCCGGCCGCGCGCTTGGCACTCGAGGCGGGCGCGCGGATCGTGGTGTGCGATGCCACGCTGCCACGCCTGGAGCGACCGCTGGAAGTCGCGCCGGAGACTTCCGCCGCCGACGGGACCCGCAGCGGTGAGCTCCCGCCGAGACGGCGCGCGCCTCGGCGCGTGCGCGAAGCCCTGCGGTTCGACAACGGCTACGGTGGCTTTTCGGCCGACGGGCTCGAGTACGTGGTTCGGCTGGACTCGCTGCGGCATGGCGGCCACCGTCGGCCGCCACAGCCATGGGTGAACGTGATCGCCAACCCCCGCTTCGGCACGCTCGTGAGCGAGTCGGGCGCTGGGTTCACGTGGAGTGGCAACAGTCGTGAGCACCGGCTCACCCCGTGGGCCAACGACCCGCTGCTCGACCCACCGGGTGAGACCCTGCACGTGCTGGACCGGTCCAGCGGGCTCGCGTGGTCGCCGATGCCCGGCCCCTCGCCGCACCCGTCCGCCTACGAGGTGCGTCACGGGCTCGGCTACACGGTCTACCGGCTCGAGGCCGAATCCCTGCGTCACGAGACACTCGTGACCGTGGACCGCGAGGCACCCGTCAAGCTCGTACGCGTGCGGCTCACGAACCTCGACGGCGAGCCGCGCGAACTGTCGCTGGTGTGGCAGGCGCGGCTGGTGCTCGGCCCAGACAACACGATCGCGCGCCGCATCGTCACCTCGCACGACGCCGAGAGTGGTGCGCTGCTCGCGCGCAATCCGGCCTCGGGCGCGTGGTCGGACGCGATGACGTTTTCGCGCGTGGTGCCGGGCGGCGAAGCCGACCTGGCGTTCACGACCGACCGCGCCGCGTTCCTGGGCCGGCAGGGAAGCGCCGCACGCCCGCGTGCGGTGCGCGTCTCAGCGGCGTTCGACGGCGCCACCGGCCCGATGCACGATCCGTGCTTCGCTTGGTGCGTGACGTTTGCACTGGCACCGGGGGAGAGCCGCGAGATCGCGTTCGTGCTGGGCGAGGGCGCCGACGAGGCCGAGGCACGGTCCCTCGCCACGCGCTTCTCCACGGCCGAGGCGGTCACCCAGGCCACGACCGGCACACGTGAGGCGTGGGACGCGCTCGTCTCACGAGTGCAGGTCTCGACTCCGGCACCCGAACTCGATCTCATGGTGAACGGCTGGCTCCCTTACCAGACGCTCAGTTGCCGGCTGTGGGGCCGATCGGCGCTCTACCAGTCGGGCGGTGCGTACGGGTTTCGCGACCAGCTTCAGGACGCGCTGTCGCTCATGCCGCTCGCACCCGAGCGGGCGAGAGCGCAGATCGTCTTAAACGCGCAGCACCAGTTTGCCGAGGGCGACGTGCTTCACTGGTGGCACCCGCCGCTCTCGCAGGGCATGCGCACGCGGTTTGCCGACGACTTGTTGTGGCTGCCGTTCCTCACCGCCACCTATTTGCGCGCCACCGGCGACCACAGCGTGCTGGACGAGTCCGCGCGCTTCCTGACGGCGCGCGCACTGGCGCCGGGCGAGGACGAGCTCTACGTGGTGCCGGGCGACTCGGGCGAGAACGCCAGTGTCTACGAGCACGCCGCGCGCGCCATCGAGCGCTCGCTGGTGGTGGGGGTGCACGGGCTGCCGCTGTTCGGCTGCGGCGACTGGAACGACGGTATGAATCGCGTCGGGCGCGAGGGACGCGGTGAGAGCGTGTGGATGGGCTGGTTCCTCGCCAGCCTGCTCGGCGACTGGGCCGACCTGGCCGAGTCGCGCGACGAGCTGCCTCGTGCCGCGCGCTGGCGCGCACACCGCGAGAAGCTGCGAGGGGCGCTCGAGTCACAGGCCTGGGACGGAGCGTGGTACAAGCGCGGCTGGTACGACGACGGTACCCCGCTCGGCTCCAAGGACAGCGATGAGTGCCGCATCGACGCGCTGGTGCAGGCGTGGTCGGTGATCTCCGGGCTCGCTCCGCGCGAACGTGCCGAGCGCGCGCTCGACTCGCTCGAGCAGCATCTCGTCTCGGAGCCCGAGCGGTTGATCCGGCTGCTGGCACCACCGTTCCAGGACACGCCGCATGACCCGGGCTACATCAAGGGTTACGTGGCGGGGGTGCGCGAGAACGGCGGTCAGTACACGCACGCCGCGCTCTGGGTGGTGCGCGCACTCGCCGAGTTGGGCCGGCGCGACCGTGCCGCGACGCTGCTGCGCATGCTGAGCCCGGTGAGCCACACGGCCGACCCCGAATCGGTGCGGCGCTACCAGGTCGAACCCTACGTCGTGGCCGCCGATGTCTACGGCGTCGCCCCGCACGTGGGCCGCGGCGGCTGGACCTGGTACACGGGCTCGTCGGGCTGGATGTACCGCGTTGCGCTGGAGTCCGTGCTGGGCGTGCGACTCGAGGGCGGCCAGAAGCTGGTGGTGAGACCCTGCATTCCCGACGATTGGCCCGGATTCACGTTGTCATGGACACTGCCCGGCGAGGACGGGACCGAGGTGCAGGTGCTGGTGCGCAATCCGAACGGTTGCACGGCTCGCGTGACCTCCGCCACCTATGACGGCCGGCCGGTGCGTGTGGCCGGAGGCGAAGCGCGCGTACCCGTGCTGCGCGACGGAGCGCGGCACGTACTCGAGGTGGAGCTGGGCCCGGACGCCTGAGCGGAGTGACGACATGGCCACGATCAAGGACGTCGCACGAGAGGCAGGGGTGTCGGTCGCCACGGTGTCACGCGTGTTCAACGACAGCGGCCGGGTGAACGAGGAGACCCGCAAGCGCGTGCGCGCTGTCGCGGATCGGCTGCATTTCTGGCCCAATGGAGTGGCGCGCAGCCTGATCACGAACCGCACGCAGTCGATCGGCATGCTGCTGCCCGACCTGCACGGTGAGTTCTTCTCCGAGGTGATCCGCGGCGTGGATCTGGCGGCGCGGCGCGAGGGGCTGCACCTGCTGGTGAGCAGTTCGCACTCCGACACCGACGAGTTGGTCGCCGCACTGCGCGCCATGCGCGGACGCATCGACGGTATGATCATAATGGCGCCCGCGCCCGAGTCGGTGCCCGCGATCCGAGCCAGCACGTGGGGCTGCCCGATGGTGCTGTTGGGTCCGGGCAGCGAGACCCCCGACTTCGACACCGTCTCGCTCGCCAACTTCGACGGCGCCTACGCCGTGGTGCGCCACCTGCAGCGCCTCGGGCACAAGCGCATCGCGACGATCACCGGCCCGTCCGGCAACCGCGACGCCCAGCAGCGGCTCGAGGGCTACCGCACCGCCATGCGCGAAGCCGGCGTGGCCGCGACACGCTCACTCGAAGTGCGCGGCGACTTCACCGAGCCCGGCGGTTACCAGGGCGTGCGCGCGGTGCTCGCCCAGTCGCCGCGACCCACCGCACTGTTCGTGGCCAACGACGTCATGGCCGTCGGCGCACTCGGCGGGCTGCGCGAGGCTGGCGTGAGAGTGCCGGCCGACATGGCGATGGCAGGCTTCGACGACATCGCGCTCGCGAGGCACCTGACGCCGCCGCTCACCACCGTGCGTGTGGACGCCTACCAGCTGGGCGAGCGCGCGCTACAGCGACTGCTGCGGCGCGACCGCGGCGAGCCGGCGCCGGGGCACTCGCACGAGGTGCTGCCCACGTGGCTGGTGGTGCGTGCCTCCTGTGGCGCTTCGCCGCTCGTCGGCCGGCGCGCCACCGACCCGCCACCGCCAGGAGCGCCGAAGCGAGCGCGAGCGAAGAAGGCCGCAGCGCCGGCGACGCGACGTCTCAAGGGGCGCGCGTGACGCTCGCCGGCCGCGCCGTGCTGCTCATCGCGCTCGCGCTGGGCGTGGCCTCCTGCGCCGCGGCCCGTGGCCCCGCGCCGGCACCGGCGGCCGTCGCTTCCGCCTCGTCTGCTCGTTCGGCGTCACTCACCGAATCCCAGCTCACGCCCGCCCAGCGCGCATTCGTGGACACGCTCGAGCGGCACACGTTCCTGTTCTTCTGGGAGCTGGCCGAGCCCGCGACCGGCATGATGCACGATCGCTGGCCGACGCGGTCGTTCATCAGTACGGCTTCGACGGGGTTCGCGCTCACGGCGTACCCGATCGGCGCCGAGCGGCGCTGGATCACCCGCGAGCAGGCCGCCACGCGCGTGCTTCACACGCTCGAGTTCCATTGGCGCGCACCTCAGGATTCTGCGCAGGCGGGCAGCACCGGCCACCGCGGGTTCTTCTATCACTTCCTCCACCCGGGCACGGGGCAGCGGTGGGAGGACGTGGAACTCTCCGACGTGGACACCGGACTGTTCCTGATGGGTGCACTCTTCTGCCAGTCGTATTTCGATCACGACAGCGCCCCCGAGCGCCGCATCCGCTCGCTCGTGGATTCGCTCGTGGCGCGAGTGGAGTGGACTTGGATGCAAGTGCGGCCGCCGCTGCTGTCGCTGGGCTGGACGCCGCGCGGCGGGCACCTGCCCTACGACTGGCGCGGCTACAACGAGGCGATGTCCATGCACCTGCTCGCACTGGGCTCACCCACGCACGCGGTGGGGCCGGAGACGTGGCAGGGCTGGCTCGCGGGCTACCGATGGGGGACGTTTCACGGCGAGGACTACCTCGGCTTCGCACCTTTGTTCGGCCACCAGTACTCGCACGTCTGGGTGGACTTCCGCGGTATCCAAGACGACGCCATGCGCGCAAAGGGACTCGACTACTTCGAGAACTCGCGACGAGCGACCTACGCGCAGCGCGCATACGCGATCGCCAACCCGTCGGGGTTCCGTCACTATGGTGAGAACATCTGGGGGCTGACCGCCTGCGACGGCCCCGTGGATGCGACGGTCACGCTGGCCGGCCGCGAACGCCGCTTCCATACGTACGAAGCACGCGGCGCATGCTTCACGCGCGTCACCGACGACGGCACGATCGCGCCCACCGCCGCCGGCGGGTCCATCGCGTTCGCCCCCGAGATCTGCCTGCCCGCGCTCATGGCCATGAAGGAGCGGTACGGCGAGAACGTCTATCGGCGTTACGGGTTCGTCGACGCGTTCAACCCAACGCTCGACGTGGCGATGAAGACGCAGCACGGGCGCGTCGTGCCGGGTGTGGGCTGGTTTGACGAGGACTACCTCGGCATCGATCAGGGCCCCATCCTCGCGATGCTCGAGAACTGGCGGAGCGGTCTGGTGTGGCGCGTCATGCGCAACAACGCCCACCTGCGCCGCGGACTGCTCGCCGCCGGATTCCGTGGCGGCTGGCTCGAGGGCGCGAAGGGCAAGCCATGAGCCGCGCCTCGCGCCTGCGCGCAGGGCTCGTCACCGCCGGCGTGTGCGCACTGCTCGCGAGTTGTACGGCGCGTTCGGACCGCCCCGTCACACTGCGCATGTGGGCCATGGGGCGCGAAGG
>CAZADU010000102.1:0-9747 GCA_964483945.1 uncultured bacterium | reverse complement strand
GTGTACCTGGCGCGAGTGAACCTGGGCGGAGCCAACAGCACGGTGCGGTTCGTCGTCATGCAGTGACACGCCGCCGGCGACGGCCGGCGAGCGTGAGCGAGCGAGAGCGAGAACGGGCCCGGCGGCGAGCCGGGCCCGTTCTCGCGTGAGGGTGGCTCAGCTCCCGCGGGGGGGCGAGTCGCGCGGAGGCGCCTGCGGCGCGCGAGGCGGGGGCCCGTCGAGACCCATGCGCTGCAGGATCGAGCGGAATCTCGGATCCTGCCGAAGCGGTGCAAACAGCGGATCCACCTTGAGCGGCGCGATGTTCTCGTCCCGTTCGACGAACGCCCTCTCGAGCCATTCGAACGTGCGGTCGCGGTCACCCAGCCCGACATGAATCACCGCCATGTAGTAGGCGGGGACATGCCGAGTCTGCGACTGGGCCTGCAGCTTGCGGATCACTCCCTCCGCTTCTGGCCGGCGGCCGGCGACGGCATAGGCGTGGCCGAGGATCGCGAGCGGGAAGTCCTGGTCTGCGCCGGCGACGGCGCGTTCCAGTGCCGCGATCGCATCATCGTGCCGGGCCAGTTGCAGGTAACACAGCGCGAGGAGGGCATAGGTTGGCGGGTAGTTCGGTTCCAGCTGGAGCATGGCCTGGCAGCGGGTGATCACTTCTCCATAGTAGCCGGCCAGATAGGGGGCCTGGATCCACGAGGTCGCGGCGTAGTCGGAGAGCGGGTCGAGCTCGCGCACGCGGGCGAACTCGGCGAGTGCCTCATCCATGCGGCCCGTCTCGGACAGGAGCGTCATGTAGAAGAGGTGCGCCGAGGCCGAACTGGGATTGAGCGCGATCGCTCTCTTCGCCGACTGCTCGGCAGCGACCCAGTCCCAGTCGTATTGGGACTGCACCGCCGCAAGCGAGGCGTGCGCCTCCGCCAGCTCCGGATCGAGCGCCAGCGCCTTGAGCGCGCTACGCCTCACGCGCGGCATCGCCTCAGCGGGCGGCAGGTAGACGTTTGACATGTAGTAGTAGGCCTCCGCCAAACCAGCCCAGGCCGGTGCGTAGTCCGGAACGAGGCCGATGGCAGATTCGAACGAATGGATCGCCTTCTGGAGGCCAGTCTGCGTAAGTTGGCGCATGAGGTAACGCCCCTTGAGGCAGGCGTCGAGCGCGGCGGGATCGACCTCGCGCGTGTGCGTCATGCGGCGCTGCTCATCCGGCGAAAGCGTCGCGCGGATGCTCCCGGCGATGGCGAGCGCCAACTCGCCCTGGAGCGAGAGCACGTCTCGCACTTCGCGCTCATAGCGGTCGGCCCACAATTGCCGGTCATCACCCGTGCTCACCAGCTGTGCCGAGACTCGCACGCGGTCTCCCACACGCTGTACCGCGCCCTCGACCACGGCTCGGACGCCCAGTTCGCGCCCCACCTGCCGTGCGCCCCGCTTCGAGTTCCGGTAGCGCGCCACGGATGAACGCGAGGTGACGCGCAGGCTGCGGATCTTGGAGAGCTCGGTGATCAACTCCTCGGTCATCCCATCCGCGAAGTAGAGCTGCGTGGAGTCGCCCGACAGGTTGTCGAGGGGCATCACCGCGATGGAGTCGATTCGGCCGCTGCCCCCATGGCTGATCCACCAGGCGCCCGCGGCGACAACCGCGAGCCCGGCGATGGCGGCAGCCAGAACAGCGAAGCGTCTCGAGCGAACTGGCGCGCGCAGCGGCACCGTGGGGGCGTCTGTGACGGCCGAGCTGGAGCTTACCGCCCGGCCGAGTTCACTCGTGAATGCGCCGGCCGTCGCTGGGCGATCGGCTGGCGTCTTCGCGAGCGCATGGCGGATCGCGTCGTCGATCCCCGCCGGAAGCCCGGGCCTGAACTGCGACACCGGTGGCGCCGGCGCCGACAGATGCTGGTGAGCGAGGCTGGTTCCCGACGGGCCGCTGAACGGCGGCTGGCCGCAGAGCATCTCATGCACCATGCAGGCCAGGCTGTAGACGTCGCTGCGCCCGTCGATGTGACCAGTGGCGCTCACCTGCTCCGGACTCATGTAGGCTGGCGTGCCCACGGTGACGCCCGTCCGCGTCAGCTTCTCGCCCCCCGCCTGTTCGAGCGCGCCGGCGATGCCGAAGTCCGCGATGACTGCATGGCCCTCGGCGAGCAGGATGTTCTCGGGCTTGATGTCGCGATGCACGACACCATGCACGTGCGCATGGTCGAGTCCGTGGCCCACTTCAGCGGCGATACACAGGACATCGTCGACGGGCAACTGCGGTTCGCGGCGAAGGCGGGCCCGGAGCGACTCGCCCTCGATGTACGGCATGACGAAGTAGAGTAGCCCGCCGGCGGTGCCAGAATCGTGGAGCGGTAGGATGTTGGGGTGCGTGAGCCTCGCGAGCGTGGCGATCTCGCGCAGGAAACGGTCGGGGCCGATCGCAGCCGCCAGCTCAGGGTCGAGCACCTTGATCGCGACGTGCCGGCGGTGTTTGAGTTCCTCGGCGAGGAACACCGTGGCCATGCCGCCGTGTCCGAGTTCGCGTTCGACCCGGTGGGTGGAGCGCACGGCATCCCGCAGACGAGAAAGCAGGTCAGTCAGGCGAGCGACCTTTTGGGGGAATGGGCTCAAGAGAGTGTAGCACCCGCCCCAGAGCCCGCGTCCGGAGATCTTCCTGGCCGCTACCGCGCCTTCGGCCCCGCCAGCGGGTCGCCGAGGATGGACCTGCCGCCCAGCGACGTGGCCGTACCGTACACGAGCAGCGCTAGCAGCAGCGCCAGAGGCACGAGGATGCGGTCGGCGTACCACGACGAGAAGTCGAACGAGGCGACCGCGTAGCTCATGACGAGTCCAACGAAGGACATCGTGACGGCGGCGAGCAGGCCGATGCGCATCATCACGAGGATCGAGGATGAGAAGAGCAGCGCCTCGAGGATGGCCACCGGCCAGCCTGCGTCGGGCGCGCCGGCCTGAGCAAACGACGCCGCGGAGATCAGCATCGTGAGCGCCACGGCCGCCGCCGTGTGCCGGAGCAGCAGCCGCAGCAGCAACACCAGCACCAAGGCTTCAAGCACGCTGAGCACGCACACCGAGCCCGAGTAGCTCATGAGGCAGCCGGTGTTGGAGAGGCTGGTGATGGATTGGTACATGGACGCTGCGGCCTGCGCCGGCACCGACGTCCAGCCAAGCATGTCGGCACCGTACTTGACGAGCACGTCGAGCGCGGTGACCAGCACGCCCACGGTGGCGCCGAGCAGCAGATCGCGGCCCACGAGCGGGTCACTCGCCCGTCCCGAGACGAGCCGCGTCCACGACACGAGAATGCGCGGCCACAGCCGGCGCACGTACGGCTCGAGCGCCATGTAGGCGAACCACATGCTCACGGCATGGATCAGCGAGTGCCCGAACGCCCGCCCGGCGACCCAGTCCCAGCCGGCGCCCACGATGCCCACCTCAGCCAGCTTGGTGGTGAACAGCGACTCCAGCATGTTCATCACGAATACGAACCCGGCGATGCGCGAAGCACTGCGCCAGTCGCCACGGCCCAACTGGAGGTTGCGCCAGCCGAAGAACACGCTGGCCACGAGCGGTGTGAATGCAAACAGGATGAGGTCGAACAGGTCCTGCGCGGAGGATGTCCGCGGCCGTGCGGCATCCACCACGGCCGTCGTCACGCCCCAGTTATGAATGATCGTGAAGTACGTGAGCCGGCCGCGGGAGGCGCCCATCTGCACGGTGGCCGTGTCGCGCCCGTTGGCGAGCGTGCCTCGCCAGGCCGCCGACGTGTCACAACTGGCGGGCGCTGGGCGCGCGGGAGCGACCGGCTGGAACCCGAGCGTGTCGAGCCCTGCGGCGGCGAGCCACGTGCCCCACTGCACCGGGCCCGCGGCGGACTTCACGCTGTCGGGTGGCACGACGCGAAGCCCCTCGAGCCGGCCGTCGGGCGTGAGCATGACGACGGCCTCGCCAGGCGCCAATCCGCCCGGCTCTCCCACGTCAGGGATCTCGGAGTGGATGTTGTTGGCCTCGATCAGGCGCGGGCTCCAGCGCCGCCAGAAGTACGCGGCCGAGCCGGCGGGGCGCGCCGAGTCCGCGTGCGTGCGCATGTGGCTCAGCAACGCCTGGCGCTGCGCGAAACCCTCCGTGCTGTGCCGCGGCAGCGTGGTGAACGAGCCCGTGCGCGACAGAAAGTCGGCCGCGCGCACCGACAACACCGGCGTGGGCTCGGTGAGCACGCGGAATTCGGGCCCGATGATGCCGGCCCACACCGCGATCGCCGCGAGTGCGGTGAGCACGCAGCCCACGGCGATCGCGGGCGAGAGCCCGCCGCGGTCCGAAGCGTTCGCGACCAGCTCGGGCGACGGCGTCTCGCCGGCCGCGAGTGCGGCGGCGAGCGGGTCGCCGCCCGGGAGCGCGCCGAGTACGGCTTAGGCCGACGCTGGCCGCGCGTCGGGATCGCGCTCGAGGCAGTGCAGGATCAGCCGCTCGACGGCCGGGTCGATATCGCGCGCGAGATCCGACGGCGAGGTGACCGAGCTCGAGTCCTGCATGCGGCGCAGCTCGGCGGGGGAGGCGGCCGTGAACGCGCGCTTGCCCGTGAACAGCTCGTAGAGCACCAGACCAAGCGAGTAGATATCGCTGCGCACCGATACCGTGCCGTCGGTCAGCTGCTCGGGCGCCATGTAGGCAGGCGTGCCCGCGATCTGGCCGCCGCGCGCCAACTCGACGGCCAGGCCGGCGAGACCGAAGTCGGTGATGCGCGCGCGGCCGCGGCCGTCCACCATGATGTTGGCGGGCTTCAAGTCGCGGTGCAGCATGCCCGCTTCGTGCGCCGCTGCGAGCCCCAGGCAGACCTGGCGCGCCAGCTCAACTGCCTTGTCGGGCGTGGGGCGGCCCATGCGGCGCAGCACCGCGGCGAGGTCCTCACCGTCGATGTACTCCATGGACAGGAAAACGTGCCCGTCGGCGTCTCCGATGTCGTACACGCGGCAGACGTTGGGGTGGGCGATCTGCCGGGCGATGCGCACCTCGTTGCGAAAGCGCGCCAGCTCGGTCGCATTGGCGGCGACACCCGGAGGCAGGAACTTGAGCGCCACCGATTGGCCGAGTTCCAGGTCGTCCGCGCGGTAGACCTCGCCCATGCCGCCACGACCCAGCAGCGCCACGATGCGGTAGCGTGTGCCGAGCCGCGTGCCCGGGTCGAAGCGGCCATGATGACCCGACGACGACATCGAAAGTGAGACGGGCGGCTCGGCCGTGGCGCGCCCTGCAGACGTGCGCGTGGGGTCGTCGTGACTCTCGGCGGCGGGAGTCGGCGTCGGCGGCAGAGCAGGTGTGGCGAGTGCCTTCGCTGGCGTCGCTGGAGGCGAGGGGGAGGGCTCGGGTGGTGCCGGCAAGTGCGGAGTCGGCGCGGCCGTGGCGGGCACCGGAGCGCCACAGGCCGGGCAGAACCGGCTGCCGTCGGGGACCGCGTGTGCGCACTGCGTGCAGAAGGGCATGGCGATCGGATTCCAGAGTGGTAGATCGGGACGCCGCGGAGCGGGCCGAATAGCAAAGGCTCGCGTCAGAATAGCACTGGCGGGACGGACCGGAGCCGGCACCGGGGTCGGACTGGCCTGCCGCGAAAGCACGCCGGCGCGGCCACGAACAGCGCTTGTCGCAGCTGCAAGCGCTCGGAGACCGTCGAGACCGCCCGCCTGCTCGCAGCTTGCTGTGACAGTGGAGAAGCGGGCCGGGCGCGTGCGCCCGTGCGTGCGACCACACCGGATGGTATATCTGTGAGACGCAGTTCTCGACACACAGGCTCGAGAGCCGTGCGAGTCACCACTGGCCGTCGCACGTACGGCCGAGTTGTCGCACCACCGTTCACGGGCCAGTCTTGGCCAGGAGATTCGGCATGAGACGATTCGCACGCATGTTGTGGGCAGTCTTTGCGCTGCTCGCTGCGGCATCCAGTGATGCGCACGCCCAGTCGAGCAAGCCCAATGTCGTCGTCATCTGGGGCGACGATATCGGCACGTGGAATATCAGTCACAACAATCGCGGCATGATGGGCTACCAGACGCCCAACATCGATCGCATCGCTCGCGAGGGTGTGGCGTTCACCGACTACTACGCTCAACAAAGCTGCACGGCCGGCCGCGCGGCGTTCATAGGCGGCTCGGTGCCCGTTCGCAGCGGCATGACCAAGGTGGGACTGCCCGGCGCGAAGGAAGGCTGGCAGAAGACCGACGTGACCATGGCCACCGTGCTCAAAGGTCAGGGCTACGCCACGGGCCAGTTCGGCAAGAACCACCAGGGCGACCGCGACCAGCACTTGCCCACGATGCACGGGTTCGATGAGTTCTTCGGCAACCTGTACCACCTGAACGCCGAGGAAGAGCCGGAGAACTTCGACTACCCGAAGGATGCCACGTTCCGCGAGAAGTTCGGCCCGCGCGGCGTGCTCAAGTGCACCGCCGACGGCAAGGGCGGCCAGACCATCGTGAACACGGGGCCGCTCACGAAGAAGCGCATGGAGACGATTGACGAGGAGTCCGTCGCCGCGGCCATCGACTTCATCAAGCGGCAGAAGGCGGCGGGCAAGCCGTTCTTGATGTGGTGGAACGGGACGCGCATGCACTTCCGTACGCACGTGAAGGATGAGAACCGCGGCAAGTCGGGGCAGGACGAGTACAGCGACGGCATGGTCGAACATGACGGCCACGTCGGCCAGATCCTCCGCACACTCGACGAGCTGGGCCTCAACGACAACACCATCGTCATGTACTCGACCGACAATGGCCCGCACTACAACACCTGGCCCGACGCCGGCACGACGCCGTTCCGCAGCGAGAAGAACTCGAACTGGGAGGGTGCCTACCGCGTTCCCGCGTTCGTGCGCTGGCCCGGCCACTGGCAATCGGGCGTGACGCTCAACGGCATCGTGTCGCACGAGGACTGGCTGCCCACGTTCGCGGCGGCGGCCGGTGACCCGACTGTGAAGCAGCGCCTTCTCAAGGGCACCATGATCAACGGGCGCACGTACAAGAACCACATCGACGGCTACGACTTGAACGATTACCTGGCGGGCAAGAGCAAGGAGTCGCCGCGCAAGGAGTTCTGGTACGTGAACGACGATGCGCAGATCGTCGCGGCGCGCTACATGGACTGGAAGGCCGTGTTCCTCGAGAACCGTGGCGAGGCGTTTGGCGTATGGCGCGAACCGTTCATCGAACTGCGAATCCCGCTGCTGTTCAACCTGCGCCGCGACCCGTTCGAGAAGGCCCAGCACAACTCGAACACGTACCACGATTGGTTCCTCGACCGTCCGTTCGTGGTCGCGCCGATCTCGGCGCTGGCGGCCCAGTTCCTGATGACCATGAAAGAATTCCCGCCGAGCCAGAGTGCCGGCTCGTTCAATCTGAGCAAGATCGAGGAGTCGCTGCGCAAGTCCAAGTAACCGACTGCCGTAACCGCCGCGGGCCAGCGACCAGACCGGTCGCTGGCCCGCGGTGGCTTGCAGAGATCGGCGGCCGCGTTCCGAGCGATGTAGAGTGGGCACGGCCAACGCACCGACCGGCCGTCGGAGAGGACTCTGTTGAACGCTAAGTGCGCTGTGCCCCGACGGCCAACGCGAGGAGTGCGGCGCTCGAGGGCGGTTCGCCCATGACGATGTGCACTCCATGCTCGGCGCCGTCGTCGACGAGCGGGATCGCGCCGGGGTCCACCCGCACGCCATCGAGCGTGGCGAGGGCGACACCGCGCTGCCGGTGGTCCGGATTCTCCACCCGGATCTCGTACGAACTGCGGCCGTGGCGCCAGCGCACGACGAAGCCCGCCCACACCGCGGGCACACAGGGCGAGACGATCAGGTGCGTTCCCGACGGGCGCACGCCCAGGATCGATTCGATCCCCAGCCGGTACATCCACGCGGCCGAGCCGGTGTACCACGTCCAGCCGCCACGGCCGATGTGCGGCGCGCGCGTGTACACGTCAGCGGCGACCACGAACGGCTCCGCCTTGTAGCGGTCCACGTCCGCAAGCGTGCGCGTGTGGTTGATGGGGTTGAGCATGTGGAACAGCTCCACCGCCTCGTCGCCATTGCCGAGCTGAGCCAGCGCCATCACGGCCCATACCGCCGCGTGCGTGTACTGGCCGCCGTTCTCGCGCACGCCGGGGAGGTAGCCCTTGATGTAGCCGGGCTCGACCGCGGATTGGTCGAACGGCGGAGCCAGCAGCATGATCACGCCGGGGTCGCGCCGCACCAGTTGCATGCGCACGGCGTCCATGGCGCGCTCGGCGCGTGCGGCCGGTGCTGCGCCAGAGAGCACGGCCCAGCTCTGCGAGATGGAGTCGATCCGGCACTCGGCGAGCTGCGCCGAGCCCAGCGGCGTGCCGTCGTCGAAGTAGGCGCGGCGGTACCAGTCGCCGTCCCACGCTTGCTCCAGCATGGCCTTCAGCCGCTCGCGCTCGCCGCGCCACCGGCTGGCGCGGGCCTCGTCGCCGTGCGCGTCCACGTGAACGGCGAAGTCGCCAAGGATCTGCGCCAGGAACCAACCCAGCCACACGCTCTCGCCGCGGCCGAGGTGCCCGACGCGATTCATGCCGTCGTTCCAGTCGCCGGTGCCGATCAGCGGCAGGCCGTGCGCGCCGATGGTGAGGCCGCGCTCGATGGCGCGGACGCAATGCTCGTACAGCGTGCCGCCCTGGGGGGCGAGCTGCGGCTGGGAGTAGGCGTCCAGCTCCCCGGGCTCGAGATCGGGTGCGTCCAGGAACGGCACCTGCACTTCTAGAACCGTGCGATCGCCGGTGCTGCGCACGTACTGCGACACAGCGAATGGCAGCCACAACAAGTCGTCGGAGCAGTGCGTGCGCACGCCACGGCCGGTGTGCGGGTGCCACCAGTGCTGAACGTCACCTTCGACGAACTGTCGGGCGGCGCAACGGAGCAGGTGCTCGCGATAGAGATCGGCGCGCGCCAGCCCGAGCGCCATGACGTCCTGCAACTGGTCGCGGAACCCGTACGCCCCGCCGGGCTGGAAGAAGCCGGTGCGGCCCCAGAGCCGTGAGCTGATCGACTGGTAGAGCAGCCAGCGGTTCATGATCAGGTCGAACGAGTCGTCGGGGGTCTCCACCTGGACCGCGCCGAGTATCGCGTCCCAGTGCTGTTCGACCTCCAACTGGGCCAGACGCGCGGCCTCGGCATTGCCGAAGCGTCTGGCCAGTGTCATCGCGTGTTCGCGGTCTTCGCCCTGCCCGAGCAGCAGCACGACCTCGCGCGTCTCGCCCGGCTCGAGGTCCACGCGCAGTTGGAGCGCCGCGCACGGGTCGAGACCGGCGCCGAACCGCTGCCCGAGCGACTCGCGTCCTAGCGCGGCTGGGCGTTGCAGCGAGCCATTGCGCCCGAGGAACTCGAGGCGGTCGCCGGTCGCCGAGGCGGGGGGCAAACTGCCGCGCGCGAATGCCACGCGTCCCATGAACTCGGTGTTGTACGGGTTGCGCGCCAGCACTGTACCTGTGTCCTCGTCCTGCTCGGTGATGACGAAGCGGTGATCGCCTGCGCGCGGCGGGCACAGCGCCCACTCGTGATACGCGAACACGCTCAGGCGGCGCGCGACCGCGGTATGGTTCTTGAGCGTGAGACGTGACAGTCGAAGCGGTTCGTGCGCGTGCACGAACACGCTCAGGTCGCTGGTGATGCCGTGTGCGCGATGCTGGTAACGGGTCACGCCGGCGCCATGGCGTGTGACCCACCGGCCATCGGCGGGCGATCGTGGCAGCGGGCCGGGGGTCACGCCC
>CAZADU010000101.1:0-3638 GCA_964483945.1 uncultured bacterium | reverse complement strand
GGTCGAGACCATCGAAGTGCGCGCCGAGAAGCGGATCGACACGAAGTCCTCGAGCACCAAGCAGAGCATCTCGTCCGAGAAGTTGAAGGAGATCCCGGTCGACAACCTGAGCGCGGCGGTCGCCACCAAGGCCGGCGTCGTGGCCCAGGGCGGCGAGCTCCACTTCCGCGGTGGCCGCGGCGGCGAGGTGAAGGTGCAGCTGGACGGTGTCGAGGCCACTGACCCCGCGTTCGGCGGCAGCGCCAACATTGCGAACCTGGCCATCGCCGGCGCCGACGTGCTCTCGGGTGGATTCGACGCCGAGTACGGTAACGCGCTGTCGGGCGTGATCAGCGTGTCCACCAAGGAAGGCACCGACCGCCTGGGGGGCGAGGTGCGCTGGGACACGGACCGCTACGGCGACCCGACCAAGACGTTCAACAACTACGACCGCTTCACATTCGGCTTCGGCGGCCCGACGCCGGTGAAGAACCTCACCTACTTCGCCACTTACGAAGGCTCGTTCTCCGACACCTACCTCAAGTCGGGCATGACCACGCCCAACCGCACGCTCCTCGACTTCATCCAGGTGGGCAATCGTCAGGCGAACCAGATCAATACCAACTTCAAGCTCGCCTACCGCATGAACCCGCGCAACAAGCTGACGTTCGAGACCATCAACAACCGCTCGATCGTGACGTCCTACCAGCACGACTGGAGCCGCCAGGGCTACGTCGCGGTGACCTACGACACGACGCGCGCTCCCGACGGCACCACGTCGCTGACGCCGCGCTTCGGCTCGTGGTCCGAGGTCAAGAACGACTCGACCTACCAGTATGTGAACATGGCCGACCACGTCCCGACGTTGGATGACCGCTACCAGCAGTTCACGGCGGTGTGGACCAACCAGCTGTCGGACAAGAGCGTGTGGACCACGCGCATGGCGACGCTGAACTTCGACACGCAGAACCTGGTCGGCGGCAAGGAACCGTGGGAGTACTGGATCCAGAACCCGTTCTACTGGAACGGCAACCTGGGGTTCGGCACCGAGAACAACCCGTACTTCGCCACGCACGGCGATATCCCGAACTACCTGCGCCGACAGACGCGCGTGTTCACGGTCAAATCCGACTTCTCCACACGCAAGTGGAAGCAGCACACGTGGAAGACCGGTTTCGAGTTCAAGTACAACCGTGTGCAGAACTTGTCGCTCACGTCGCCCAACACCGAGAGCAACGGCCTCCCGGGCGGCACGCGCTCGGACTATGTGAACTACAATCCCGAGGGCGCGGCGTACGTCCAGGACCGTTGGGAGTTCGAGGGCCTCGTGCTGAATGCCGGCATCCGTTACGACATGTTCACGCCCGGGGCTCAGATCCAGGACGCCGATCTGGTGAGCGGCAATCGCTACAAGCAGCAGTTCAGCCCGCGACTCGGCATCGCGTACCCGGTCTCGGATCGCGATGTGCTGAGCTTCCACTATGGCTGGACGTACCAGACGCCGCAGCGCTCGGTCATCTTCGAGAACCGCGGCCTCAGCTCCACCGTGGGCGTGAAGGGCAATCCCGACCTCGAGCCAGAGACGAACATCGCCTATCAGGCCAGTGTGCAGCACCTGTTCACGAAGGACATCTCCGGTCAGTTCGGCGTGTTCTTCAAGGACATCTACGGCCTCATCTCCGTGACTGCGGATACCGATGTGAACGGCAATCCGATCAATGTCTACTATAACGGTGACTACGCCTCGGCGCGAGGCTTCGAGGCCAGCCTCATCAAGAGCTTCAGCCACAAGTTCTCGGCGGACGTGAACTACACTTACTCCATCGCCACCGGCGTGGCGTCCGATCCGACCTCGGCACTCCAGTTCTTCAACGGCGGCCAGCTCTACCTGCCGATCAGCGAGCAGCCCCTGAACTGGGACCAGCGCCACACGGTGAGCATCGCCAGCACGATCCGTGACCCGGGCAAGTGGGGTCTACGCATGCTGTGGACGTACGGCTCGGGATTCCCGTTCACGCCGGCGTTCAGCAATGATCGCCGTCCGGATCCCGTGCTCAAGAATTCCCGCCGGCTACCGTCGCAGGCGCGCCTGACGGTGGATGCCGACAAGTTCTATAAGATCTGGGGTCAGAATGTGACGTTGTTCATCGACGCCCGAAACGTTCTCGACTCGCAGAACATCCAGAACATCTCGACCGGCGGTCGCAGCCCGTTCGTGAACAACGCTGGCGACGACTACACGATCTACTTCACCCAGACCGGCCGCACGGGCGGCGCCTATCTGCAGGATATCAACGGCGATAACATCCTCGACTGGGTGCCGCTCAACGACCCGCGCGTGTTCGAGGAAGGCCGCAACGTCCGCATGGGCATCAGCGTCACCTTCTGATGAGCACCGGGGCCAAGCAGGAGCTGGAGGGAATGCCTTTGATCGCGAAGTGGGGTGCGCGGTGCCTGCTGGTGGCCGCCATGGTCTGTGCTGCCGCCGCACCCGCCGGGGCGCGGCTGAGTCCTGACGATCCGGAGCAGCAGGGATTCGACGAGTATCAGCGCGAAGTCCTGGCGCGCATGAATGCCGGCTCAGGTCGCCGCGGCGCGAAGCCCATGGCGATTCCCGACATCTTCGGTCCGGGTGCTGTGCTCGACGTCGGCAACGTCGTCATGAAGGTCACCAACAACGGCATCGTCGGCAACCCGTTCACGAACACTTCGAGCGACCCGTCGTGTCAGTGGCCCGGCAAGTCGGCGGTCGAATACATGAACTTCATTGGCATCGCCATGGGCGCGGTCAATCCCTTCGCCTCCGACCCGAACGCCGTGCGCCGCGTCAGCCTGACCCAGGAGTGGCGTCCGGCCACGCTCGATGCCGAGGATCGCATTTACCGCGCCTACGACGGCATCGTGAACGGCGTCCGGTTCACGAACGATGACTCGGACATCGACCCGAACAGCCCCACGAGTGCCGGCCTCTACGACGAGGACTTCCTCGACGGTCGTGACAACGATGGCGACGGCCGGATCGACGAGGATTTCGGTTCCATCGGCCAGCAGCAGTATTCGTGCGTCATCCGCGACGACACGGAGCAGGCCATTGCCGCCGCCGCCGCCGAGCGTCACGTGCCGCTGGGGGTGGAGTGCCGCCAGACTGTCTGGGCCTACTCGATTCCGGGCTTCACCGACTTCAACATCATCAACTGGAAGTTCTTCAACCGCTCCGGCCACGAGCTGGACTCGGTGGCGATCGGGTTCCGCGTCGACATGGACTGCGGTCCGACCGAGAAGTCGAACTTCTTCAGCGATGACTTCGACGTGCCCATGTACCCGTTCGGCCGGTTCATGGTCGAGACGAAGGACACGGACCTCCGCCGTCAGGCGAAGGGCACCGTGCCCGACGTCCCGGACGCCGACCCGGACTCGGCGCTGTGCCCGCGCTTCCTGGTCACTGTCCAGGGCTTCTCGGTCGCTGACGACGACGGCGACGAGAACAAGACGCTGGGCGTGCCGCACTTCCTGCTCATCGACCACACGATCGACCCGCTCGGTAAGACCGGGCCGCGCAAGGTCGGGTTCCGCGCCTACCGCTCATTCGCGGTGGGGCAGCCTTACGTCCAGGGTGGCAACCCCATCATCGACCAGCAGCGCTTCGAGCTCATGACCGG
>CAZADU010000100.1:0-2804 GCA_964483945.1 uncultured bacterium | reverse complement strand
AGCCGGCCTGTTCGACGGCATGCAGTACATCGGCGGTGCGTTCACCGGCATCGGCCTGGGCTGGGTGCTCGAAACGTACGGCTGGGGCATGTGGGCCCCGAGCATGATCGGCTTCTCGGTCATCGGCGCCATACTCATGGCGGTGCTGTGGAACGCCCGCCCGAGCCGCGGCGGAGGGCACTGAGCGAATCAGGCTCCCGCCAACCGCTCCTCACCCGCATACACGTTCATCCGACCCTCGCGCAGGAACCCGGCGAGCATCATCCCCGCCGCCTCGGCGAGTTCCACGGCGAGCGACGACGGCGCGCCGACGCTGGCCATGGCGGGGATGCCGGCACGCGCGGCCTTCAGCACCAGTTCGGCGCCGGCTCGGCCGCTCACCCACAGCAGCCCCTCGCCCACCGGGCGGCGGCCCTGTTCCAGGAGCCAGCCGCACACCTTGTCCACGGCGTTGTGCCGTCCCACGTCCTCGCGCAGCACTTGTGGCTCCAGCGCGGCGTCGCACCAGACCGCGGCATGCAGGCCGCCGGTGGCTTCGAATGCGGCCTGGCCACCGCGCACGCGCGCGGGCAGTTCCAGCAGCTTCGCCACGTCCAGTGGCGGACCCGGCGGGAGTGCGACCAGTCCCGCGCGAAGCGCATCCAGATGCGCGCGGCCGCACAGCCCACAGGCCGCGGTGGCGGCGAAGTGGCGTTCGAGCTTGCTCCAGTCGAGCACCACGCCGGGTGCGAGCCGAGCGTCGAGTACATCCGGCTCGTCGCTGCAGCCGGCGGCCTGCGGCCGCCACTCCACGACATCCGTGGTCCGCGCGAGAACGCCTTCACTCGCCATGAACCCCAGCGCCAGCTCGCGATCGTGCCCGGGCGTGCGCAGCGTCACCGCGAGCGAACGGCCGTCCACGCGCATCTCAAGCGCGCGCTCCACGGCGAGCGCGTCGTCGAGTGTCTCACGCGAACGGCCGGTCACTCGCGTGACCGGCCGCCGCATCACCGCGTCGTCGTGGCCCACAGCCCTCACACCTTCACGTGCGGCGTCCGGGTGGCGAACGTGCCGTCGGGCAACGGCTCGAGCGTGTAGTCCGAGAACACGTTCGGGGCTTCCTTCTGCATGAGGCGCAGCACTTCGACCGCCACCTTTCGGATCTCGACCTCGGCGTGCTCGCTGCCGCGCAACTCGATGAAGTGCCGCAGCGCGCGCGCATTGCCGGTGAAGAAGATCTTGGTCTCGGTGGCGTTCGGCAGCACCGAGCGCGCCGCCTGACGTGCCATCTTGCGACGCAGCGTCTTGTCGGTCATATCCGTGAAGCGCGTCTCGAGGCCCTTGACGAGCTGGTCGTAGGCCGCGCGTGCGGCGTTCACTGCTTCGCACCACACGGCGTGCAGCTCGGGATCGGCGGCGATGACGTCGGGCTCGATGTAGTCCGAATCGCTCTCGTCCACGTAGCGCTGCGACAACTGCGAATACGAGAAGTGCCGGTGGCGGATCAGCTCGTGCGTGAATGAGCGCGACACGCCAGTGACGAGAAAGCTCCATACGCCGTGCTCGAGCACGCTGCCGTGGCCGACCTCGATCAAGTGGCCGATGAAGTCCTTGTTCGTCTTGCGACCGCGGCCGTAGCTCATGTAGCACACACGGCCGGCCACCTCGGCCAGCCGCTCGCCGCCCACCTCGGTGTCGGTCTGCCAGGTGGCACCCTCGTCCTCGAGGAACTTCGCGATCGCCTGGTCGTCCGTCACCTGGCGTCCGACCAGGTACACCTTGGGCTCGCGGACGATCTTGAGCTGGCCCTTTTCCGCCGTCGCCGTCTCCATGGCCTCTCCTTGCAGGTTGCGTGGCGTCGGCTGCCGCGCGAAATCGCCGCGTCGGTGGCCGCGTTCATCAAGTGCGCTGGCCTGCGTGGGCCCGCGCGGTTCGTTCGAGCGTCAGCGTACCGCACGCGCGTGGCCCGTGCACCTCGGAACCCACTGCTCAGGACTCTGCTGCCACCGCTTCGCGCACGCGTGCCATGGCCCCGTCCACCTCGTCGTCTCGCGTGTAGTGGTGCGGAGCCAGCCGGAGCCCGACGCCGGGCCGGTGGTCGAGCAGCACGTCCTGCGCGAGTAGTCGCGCGCATACGCGCTCGGCGTTCGGCAGGTCCAGGCACACGGTGCCCCCGCGCCGCTCGGGTTCGCGCGGTGAACCGATGCGGAACCCGTACTCGTCCGCCAGTGCCAGGATGCGGCTCGTCAGGCGCAGCGATTTCTCGCGGACCGCCTCTCCGCCGATCTCGGCGGAGATCGCGAACCCCGGCCGTGCCGCGATATGAGCCGCGATACTGGGCGTGCCGTTCCAGAACCGCCGCTCGCCGGCGTGCAGGCGCGTCGGCCCCGAGTCGAACGCGAATGGCTGCTCGTGCCCGAACCAACCGGTGAACGCGGGCGAGAGCCGGGAGTGGATCGCGGGTGAGACATAGAGGTAGCCCGTGCCGGGCCCGCCGCACAACCACTTGATGCCGCCGCCGGTGAGAAAGTCGGGTGCCAACGCCGGCAGGTCCACATCCACCACGCCCACGGACTGGTAGGCGTCGGCCATGCTCAGCGCGCCGACCTGACGTGCGTGCGCGAACACCGGTGCCAAATCGAGCAGCTGCGACGTGCGGAACAACACGTGCGAGACGGCCACGATCGCGGTGCGCTCGTCGATGGCGGCGAGCAGATCGGCCTCCTCGATGCGGCGGCCGGCGCGGGCGGGCACGCGCACGATCTCGGCACCCCGGCGCACGAGCCCCTCGTAGAGGTAGAGCACAGAAGGAAAGTCCTCGTCGG
>CAZADU010000099.1:0-3070 GCA_964483945.1 uncultured bacterium | reverse complement strand
CTATCCCACCCCGCTGTTCCTGAGCCTCGAGGGCGCCGCGCCAGGCAGCGAACACCTCGGCACGCTCTCGGCCGGCGAGAGCAGCGATGCCACGGTGCCGGTGCAGGTGTACTTCCCCAAGGGGTACGACCCCGCCGCGCTCTACGAACTCGTCCTCGAGGCCGACACCGACGGCGACGGGATCTGGGAGCCGCTCGCCAGCTCGTTCGTCGCACCCGCGCCCACCTTGGACGGCACGACCGGCGTGTCCGGCGACCGCGGCGCGCTCCGCCCCGGTCTGCTCACCAGCCCCAATCCGTTCCTCGCCAGCACGTCGCTGGGCTTCTCGCTGGCGCAGGCCGAACCGGTGTCGCTCGAGGTCTATGACTTCAGCGGCAGGCTCGTACGTTCGCTCGTACGCGGCTGGTTGGAGGCAGGGACCCGCCGCGTGACATGGGACGGACGTGACAACGGCGGCCGGCGCATGCCGCCGGGCGTGTACCTCGCCCGGCTCCGTACGCGCTCGGGCACTCAGGAAGCACGGCTGGTGAAAGTCAGGTAACACGTTCGCCTCGCCGGGTTCCTGGGATGTTCCTGGCGAGGGTGACGGCGGGAGATGTCGGCTGGGTCCGGGGGTTCCGAGCAGGAGGCCGAGGTGCTCCCCCCGGGACCCGGCGTAGAGCCGGTTTTGGGGGGGGCGTCCCCCGCCGCGCGAACCGCCCCCCACCCCTCGCCATCGAGCGCGTTTCGCGAATCGGCCCGAAGCTGTAGTTTCACCGCTGTTCGTGACGAGGGAGTCGGCAAGTTCTCCAACCCGATCCTCGTTGCTCCGCCATCCGGCCGGTCGGTGACACTGCATTCGGACACGACGGTTTGGCACACACACGAGTGGGCTCCACTCGGCAAGAAAGCGGGTTCTGGATTGGCAGGCAGAGGATCGACTTCGTTTCTCAAGCGTCAGAAGGAACAGCAGCGGTCAGCCCGAGCAGTCGCGAAGCGTACCGCTCGGCAGGCGCGCAAAGACAATCGCGAGGCAGAGCCCTCGACAGAACTGGCCCCCGATGAATTGGGCCCAGTCGAGTCAGACGGGCTGGCACCTGATCCGGACGGTACCCGGCCGGACTGAAGCAAGTCCGGGCTCCCCGAGCTGATGCGGCAGCCGGTTGGATTCCTAGGCTGACACAAGCGGGTGGCGTTTCATCTCACGCCGTACTCGATAGCTCCCGGCATCGTGTTCGAGCTCGTCGATGATGAAGCGCCGCCCGCACCAGGATTCGTGTACGGCCTCGAGGCGAGCGTCGGACCGGGCTATTCGAGCAGGGCCATCACCAGTCCGCACCGGATCTTCGGCACGAACCAGGTGGACTTGGGCGGCATCAGCTTGTCCTGCAGGCAGACATCGATGAACTGGCGCATCGTCACCGGGGGAAGCGTCACGGCCAGGCGGAAGCGCCCCGAGTCCACCTCGTGCTGCAACCAGCGTGCGTCGCGATTCGCCCCGACGAAGGTCAGGCGATCATCGCCGGCATCCGTCACGTTCAGCACGGCGGCGAACATGCGGCGCTGGATGATGTCAGCGTCGATATCCTGCGCCGCGTCTCGTGGGTCGAACGTTCCGCTCCTGGGGCGCAATCGCCACCAGGACGAGCCGTCGTACAGGCCGATGTCGTGTGGCTGCTCCGGCTGATAGGCGCCACCCGGCTGCGGGTCGATGACGAAGTCTCTTCGCAGGAGCGCGATGAGGTCGCCGGCTGGAACGGCACTCGCTTCGACCAGGCGGTTGTAAGGTGCGATCGTCATCGTCTTCGCCGCGAAACACACCGTCAGGAAGTGCGGGTAGCCGAGCATGGCTGCCGCAGCGCTGCGGTGATTGCCGTCAGCGACGTACGCTCGCGGCTCGGCCGCCACCAGGGAACGCAGTCGCGCGCCTGCCGCCGGCTCTTCCACCAGCCAGACTCGATGCCGGCCACCGAGTTCGTCCGTGGCCTCGAAGGAAGGGGCGTTGGCGCGAGCATGGTCCTCGAGAGCGGCTTGGAATCGCCCGGTGATGTCCTCGACTGCGAGGTTGACGGTTCCCACATCGACGCGCGTCGCCTCCGTCAGGCGGGCGCGGCCGCGCGCCTTGGATTCGCGGATCCCCTCGTTGCGGATGATGGTGCCGCCGGGGTTCTCCGGCGTGCGGATCTCGCGCGCCAGCGCCATCCCGCCGAGCCCGATCTGCGGTGCAGCCGGGTGTTCGGCGCGCGTGATCTCGTAGACCCACTGGAGGTCCCGGACTTTGCGCGTCAGGGGCCCCGCGAGGATCTGCTGCATCGCGACGCGAGCGTGAGCGAGCGACGCCTCGGAGCCATCCTCGCCGATCGCGCCCACGTCGGCGACTTCGCAGTGCGGCATCGTCACTCGCAGGACCGACTGCGGCCGCTCCTGCAACGATTCCCAGACTTCCTCGTCACTTTGGAACTCGTCGTAGTTCGGTGCGCCAAGTGCTTCCGCGGCGGCGGAGTCCACGGGCACGAGCGCGCAGGCGACGGGGTCGAGGGTCGGCATGAATGGTCGGCGTGCCCCTGAGGTTGTGCTCGGCCCCGCTGCGGGACCCACGTCGATCCGAACGCTTCCGGCATCGGAGGCAGCGGGTCTCGTGAGGCCGCGTGAGGTTGGGTGAGGCTGGGTGCCGAGTGTACCCTAGCCTCACGCCCAAGAGTGAGCCGGGCGCCACCCGCACCCTTCAAGGCGTCATGCGACTGTTGGGCCGAACGAGTGCGTCGCGCCAGGTCCTCCGCCGAGCTCCTCGCCTGCGAGCCGCCGGGGGGCGGATTCCCCTTCGGCCGAGCATTCCCATGGTGGTAGAGTCCGAGCTGGTCGCAGCACAGCTGCATTCACTCCAACAAAGGCGGTGATCCATGGGCGACAAGTCGCCGAAGTCGACCGAGCGGAAGAAGAAGCAGGCCATGGCCGAGAAGAACCAGAAGAAGTCCGACGCCCATTCCAAGGCGCATCCGGTCACCGCGATGCCCGGCAAGAAGGGCAAGTAGCCAGCGAGCCGCGCTGCGCACTCCCTCGACTCTGGCACCACCGTGCTGTACAGCACGGT
>CAZADU010000098.1:0-1730 GCA_964483945.1 uncultured bacterium | reverse complement strand
GCGATCGCACTCACGTCGGTGAGCGGCCTGGGCAGGATGCGCGCCGGGCGGAACCCCTGACCGCAGTAGTGGAAGACGATCAGCGAGTCGTCCCCGGTCGGCACCGGCCGGAAGAATCCCGTCTCGGCGTTGGAGACGACGTCCATGGAGTCGCGTTCGAGGTCATAGCGGAAGATGTTCGACACCCCCGTGAAATACGAGCTGCCCCACAACGCCTTCCCCGAGGGGTCGAACGTGAAACCGGCGGGAACGAAAGTGCCGAAGTCCCAAAGGGTCCTCGACGTGGTGTCCCCCGCCGCGAGCCGCTCCAGTGGGTAGAGACGCAGGGTCTGCCGGCCACTGATCTCGGCGACGGAGGCACTCAGGAGCCGGCCGTCGGGCGACACATCCAGGTCGTAGGCATCCATGCCATAGGGGAGCGACCACACCAGGCGCCAGTCGTGATACGGCGGGTCGAGGCGCACGATGGACGAGATGCCGTTCAGGTGACGCACCGCCCACAGCGCCCGCGACGAGCGATCGAAGGCGAGATCGCCGACGCGCGCGTCGGTGATGAGCCGGGACTCACGGCCGGTCGCGAGGTCGAACTTCCACAGATCCCTCCACTCGTTGTGGTCGGTGGTGTAGAAGAGTGTCCGCGTACCAGGGTCGAACGCGAGCGACGTCACGAAGTAGAGCGCCGGGCCCTTCACCTCCTGCAGCACGCGCTCTCGTCCGCCGTCCAGCGGGATCGAGGCGATGTGCGCGAGCGCGCCCTGGTGGAATACCGCCGCGACCAGCGAGCGGCTGGTGCTGTCCACGTACGCACGCGACACCGAGCCCAGGGCGAGCGGGGACAGGTCGCGGTAGGCGGTGATGGGATGCTGGCGCACGGAATCCAGGTTGGCGGCCTGGAACACGCGCTCGAAGCGGATCCAGTCCTGCCAGGCCTCCCCGAGCGGCAAGCCGAACACATGGCGAAACTGGTTCGCGAAGTAGCGCTTACTGCCCGGGCCGCGGCCGACCCACTCGAGCAGCTGCTGGGGTTCATACTGCCAGGCCAGATAGCTCATGAAGCGGGTGCCGTAGAGGTACGAGTTCGCACCCACCTGGAAATCCACGCGCACCCCCTCGGACTCCAGTCCGAGGGGGTCATAGAAGTGCGCGGAGTCGCGCACCATGGCGCGGAACACCATCTCATCGTAGGGGCCCTGCGCGCGGCCGAGCCCGCCGCTCATCCAGGTCTCCAGGAACACGGCGATGCCCTCGTGGTACCAGCGCGGCGCGGCGCGGCGCGGCAGCACGAGGTGGCTGTAGAGCATGGTCTCAGGGTGCTCGCTCGTCTCGCGCACCTTGCCATGGAAGAGGCGGCGGAACACGCGGTCCGCCCCGTAGGCACCGTCGAGCGCGAGCACGTGCACCACTTCATGGTTCATCGTGAAGTTGATGCGCTCGTTCGAAGGGCCCGTCTCGTACACGAAACTCGACGGTGCGACGTGGAAAACCATGCTGTTGCGCGGGTTTACCCACACGCCAGCGTTCCCGAAGTCGGAGAAGTCGTCCAGCATGACGTTTACCGGCTCGCCAGGCACATAGCCCCACAGCTTGCGGTGGAAGCGCATGCTGTTCACGAAGCAGCGTGCGGTATAGGGCGCTAGGTAGCTCAACCATGGCGATGGGTACGTGAGCCGCAGGTCCTCCGTCTTGATGAGCTCGACCTGGGCCCTCGCACCGGGCGCGAGCACCGCGAG
>CAZADU010000097.1:0-2907 GCA_964483945.1 uncultured bacterium | reverse complement strand
ACCGCCGACTGGACGCGCATCCCGCACGCGCTGCTGGCGCGCGCCGCAAGTCGCATCGCCAACGAGGTGCGCGGCGTGAACCGCGTGGTCTACGACATCACCAGCAAGCCGCCGGCGACGATCGAGTGGGAGTGAGGCCGGTGCTGCACCTTGTGCGGATCGCCGTGCTGCTCGTGGTGCTGGCGGCATGCGCTGCGCCGCGCGGAACGGCCGAGGCCGATGTACTGCCGAAGCTCACCGCGAGCCCCGCGGGCGTGATCTGGCAAGGTGCCGCGCTTTCCGGCAAGCCCGACATCCGCCCTGCTCCGATCTTGCGCTGGTGGGTCGCGGCTCGAGACACTGGGCTGGCCGGCACCGCCTTACTGGTGCCACTCGCCGACTCGCTCGTCGCGCGCGGCGACACGCTGCGCGCGGATTCGCTGCTCGCGGCTCCTCGGCTGGCGCGGTCGCTGTGGGCGTGGGAGGCCGTCCGCCGCCGCGCTGCGTGGGCGCTGGCGAAGGGCGAGGCGTCTCGCGCGGCCCGGCTGCTGGATGACGCGTCGCGCTCGCGCTGGGCCGCTTCCGAAGAAGCAGCCTGGCGCGCGGCACGCGCGCCCCTGCACCTGCGGCTGCGCGACACCGTCTCCGGCGAAGCCCTCGCGCGCAGTGTGCTCGAGGATCACGTGAACGCGGCCCCTGCCTCGGGCACGGCCCTGGCGCTGCTCGACACGCTCGCGAGGTTTCGCCATGAATCGTTCGCGTTGCCGCTCGCGCGGCGCGCAGCGCTCGCCGAATGGGCGAATGGCCGGCGAGCGCAGGCGCTCGCTCGCAACGCACAGGTGCTGCGGCTCACGCCGACCGCCGAGCGCGCCCCAGACCTGCTGCTGCGCATCCAGTGGTACCGCGACTGGAGACGCCCGCTCGCTTCGCTCGCGGTCAGCGATACCGCCCTGCGCCTCACGCGCGGCACGCCGGAGTTCGAACAGGTGCGCCTCGAGCGCGCGCGCAGCTTCCGCTCGGCGGGCAAACCCGATTCGGCACTGCTCATCTACCAGCGCGTGGGCCGTGCGGCCGAGGATGGCGTGGTGCGGGCGACCGCATGGTGGGAGTGCGCCCGCGAAGCACAGGATGAGAGCCGCTGGGAACTCGCGGCGAAGGCGTTCCGGCACGCCGACAGTCTCGGCCGCCAGTACCGCGAGGCCACCTCCACCGTGCGAGGCGCCGCCACGCTCGCGGGCCTGATGGACTGGATGCTCGGCCGGCACGACGCCGCGATCGTCGCATGGCGCGCGAGCGGCGACCGCCGCGCGCGCTTCTGGCTCGGCGTCGCGCTCCGTCGTCGAGGTCTCGCCGAGGGAGACTCCATCCTGCTCGCCGAGTTCGCACTGAAGCCCGGCTACGATCTCCTGAGCGTTGCGGCGCGCGACACGCTCGGCCTGCCGAGCTGGCGCGGGCAGGTGGCGGTGCCGCAGCCCGACTCGCTCGAGCCGCAATTGGTCGCGGCCATCGTCTCGCTTTCGGGGCCACTGCAGCTGCCGGAAGCGGCCGCGCGCATCGTCGCCGCACGCGACCGGAACGACCCGCGCCTCGCGAGAGGGCCCCGCGGCGGCATCGCCGCCTCCTCGTGGCGCGCCATCGCACTCGCCTCGTACGCGGGCGGCGACCTTGCGGGTGCCACACGTGCCGCCGACCGAGTGCTGCTCTCGGCCGGCGCCGACAGCGCGCTGTGGGAGTGGGTGCCGTGGGCGTTCCCGCCCGCATTCGAGCGCGAGCTGATCGGGGCAGCCGACCTTGCGGGCGTCGAGCGCGCGCTGCTGTGGGCGCTGGCACGGCAGGAGAGCCGCTTCGACCCGCGTGCGGTCTCGCGCAGCAGCGCCCTCGGCTTGACGCAACTGCTGCCCGGTACGGCGCGCGAGGTGGCCAAAGAGCTCAAGGAGCAGCTGCCATCGGACTCACTCCTGTTCGAACCCGACCGCGGGCTGCGCTATGGTGCCCACTACCTGAAGAAGTTGCTCAAGCGCTTCGACGGCGCTGTCCCCGTCGCGCTCACCGCGTATAACGCCGGTCCGAGCAAGGTGCGCACCGACTGGCGCCAGATCGTGCAGCACGGCGGCTGGGCGCTCTACTGCGAGATGGCGGCCAACGCCGACACGCAGGACTACGTGCGCCGCATCCTCGGCTACCGTCAGGCGTACCGCGAGCTGCGGCCCACGGGCGCGGTGACGCGATAGGGAAGCGCCGGTGAAGCTCGCACGGTCATGCCCGCGCCGCTCTGCTAGGCTGGCCGCGTGAGCGAACGCACCCGCGGTCCGGCGGATCCCCTGGAGCCATTGCGCAGCCGGCAGTGGCTCACCGAGGCGAGACGCAAGGCGATCCACCTCGCCTTCATCGTGCTGCCGCTCGCACTGCTGCTCGAGACATTGCCGTGGCCACGCGGTCGCAGGGAGTTCCGCGTACTGTTCCTGGCCCTGACGGCGTCGGCGGTCGCACTCGACGTGCTGCGCATCCACGAGCGGCGCGTGCGCACGTTCTTCCGCCAGTTCTTCGGCGAGATGATCCGTGAGCACGAACGCCTGAGCCTGCTGGGCTCCACCTACCTGTTGCTCGCCGCACTGCTCGCCATCGAACTGTTCCCGCAACCGATCGCGGCCACGGCGATCGGGTTCACCGTCGTGGGTGACGCCATGGGTGCACTGGTGGGTCGGGCGTGGGGTCGGCACAAGGTGTTCAACAAGTCGCTCGAGGGCGGGCTCGGTTGCCTCGCGGCTTGTCTCGTGTGGGCGGCGTTCGTGAGCACGGTGAGCGGTGTGCCGCTGGCGGTGGCTGTCGCGGGGGCTGTGGTGGCCACCCTGGTCGAGATGCTGCCCATCCCGCTCGATGACAACCTCGGCATCACGCTGGCGTCGGGCTACACCATGCGGCTGCTGG
>CAZADU010000096.1:0-3490 GCA_964483945.1 uncultured bacterium | reverse complement strand
CCGCAGATGGTGCGCGACGGCTCGGGCGGGCTGTTCGTCAAGTTCGAGGACTTCTTCAATAGCGACCTCTACCTGTGCCACCTGCGCGCCGACGGAGCGCGCGACCCGCTCTGGCCCGAGACCGGTGTGCTGGTCACGGACCGGCTGGCGAGCGATGACAACTGGATCGACAGCGACTATCAAGGCGGTTGCTATGTCGTCTACACCAGTCGGCCGCCCGACTTGACGCGCAATCGCGTCATCCTCCAGCGCTACTCCCCCGACGGCGTGGTAGGGACGGAACGGGCAGCGGGCGAGGCCGAGGCGTCGCTGGATGCGGTTCGGCTGGCGTGGCGAGGCGCGGTGCTGGACGGCGGCGGGCTGCGCGTGGAACGGCGCGACGAGTCGAGCGAGGAGTGGTCCGAGTTGGGCGAGCCGGTGATCGTGGGCGCGGGGCACGCGGCGTACGAGGACCACGCGGTGGAGCCGGGCAGACGCTACGCGTGGCGATTGGTGCGCACGGGCGAGCCGGTCTCGGTCGAGGTATGGGCCACGGTGCCGGTGCGGCTCGCGTTCGCACTCGCGGGAGCGCAGCCCAACCCGGGGCGCTCCGGCGAGCTGCGCGCGGCGTTCACGCTGGCCGAGCCGGGCCCGGTGCGGTTGGAGGTGTACGACGTGGCGGGCCGCCGCGAGCATGTGCGCGAGCTCACCGGGCTCGAGCCGGGCGAACACGAACTGCCGCTCGCCCCGGCGCAACTCGCCCCCGGGCTCCACTGGCTGCGGCTCACGCAAGGCGCTCACACGGCGCGAGCGCGAATAGTGGTGGTGCGTTGAGCGGCACGCTTGGCGGAGCGCCGGGGATGCAGTAATCCTCGGGGTTCGCCGGGGCTCTTTGAAGCACCATCGCCCCGCGTCACCCCGACCCGGGCGGCGGCTCGCCCATCCTCCCTTAGCTCGAAGGCGGTGAACTCCAGGTGCGCGTGTTCCTCATCATCCTGGACGGCGTGGGCATGGGCGCGTTGCCTGATGCCAACCGCTACGGCGACACCGGAGCGAACACGCTGCTGCACGTGGCGGAACACGCAGGCGGGCTGCATCTGCCCGTGCTCGAAGCACACGGCCTCGGCAACCTGATCGCCCTTCCCGGCGTGCGCCCGACACTGGCACCGCACGGCGCGCGCGGGCGGCTCGCCGAGAAGAGCGCGGGCAAGGACAGCACCACCGGACACTGGGAGCTGATGGGGGTGACGCTCGACGAGGCGTTTCCCACGTACCCGCAGGGCTTTCCGCGCGATCTGCTCGACCGCTGGAGCGAGCGCGTGCAGCGCGGTTGGATCGGCAACGTGGCGGCCTCCGGTACCGAGATCATCGCGCGGCTCGGCGACGAGCACCGACGGACGGGCCAATTCATCGTGTACACTTCGGCCGATTCGGTGTTCCAGGTGGCAGCACACGAGCGCACGGTGCCGGTCGAGCAGCTTTACGAAGCGTGCCGCGCGGCGCGCGAGATGCTCACCGGAGAGCACGCGGTGGGGCGCGTCATCGCACGGCCGTTCGACGGTGAGCCGGGCGAGTACCGGCGCACTTCTCGGCGGCGGGACTTCTCGCTGGAACCGCTCGTTCCGACGGTGCTGGATCGCATGACGGCGGCGGGCCAGAAGGTGGTGACGGTGGGCAAGGTGGACGACCTGTTCGCGGGCCGCGGTGTATCAGACGCCATCCACACGACGAGCAACGAGGAGGGCGAGATGGTGCTGTTGGACCTGGTGAAGCGCCCCGGCGAGGGACTCGTGTTCGCGAACCTCGTGGACTTCGACACCCAGTACGGCCATCGCAACGATGCTTCAGGCTTTGCACGTGCCCTGGAACGGTTCGATATCACGCTGGGCCAGCTGCTGGGCCGGCTGCGCGGCGACGAGATGATCTGGATCACCGCCGATCACGGCAACGACCCCACCACGCCTGGCACTGACCACACGCGCGAGTACACGCCGCTGCTGGTGATGGGACCAAACGTGCGAGACGGCGCCGAACTCGGTACGCGCTCGACGTTCGCCGACGTGGGCGCGACGCTCGCGGAGTTGTTCTCGGTACCCGCCCCAAACGCTGGACGCAGTTTCCTCGCGGAGCTGCGCGGGTGAGCCCGGCGGTCAGCAAGAGGCCCGCGAAGCGCGCGGCTCCGCTACGCAAGGCCGCGCGGCGAGCGGTGGGCGCCCGGCGCGCGGGCAACGGCCAGTTGGACGCGGCGGCCCTCATGGCCGAGGCCGTCGCAGCGCGCGGCACCAGCCACTCGCCTTACTCTCGCTTCCCGGTGGGAGCCGCGCTCCTGACCGAGTCGGGCCGCGTCTACCGCGGCTGCAACGTCGAGAACGCGTCGTTTGGGCTCACCTGCTGCGCGGAACGCACCGCGCTGTTCAAGGCGGTGAGCGAAGGCGAGCGGGCATTCGCCGCGATCGCCGTGACCGCACGAAGCGGAGCGGGCGCACCGCCGTGCGGTGCGTGCCGTCAGGTACTGTCCGAGTTCGCACCCGACCTGTGGGTCTACTGGCGCGACCAGAGCGGCCGCATCCTGAGAAAGCGCATGGGCGAGCTGCTGCCGGATCAGTTCGTGTTGAAGAAGCGCGGGAGGAAGTCGTCTTGAAGCACGACCGTGACCAACTCGTGGACCTGATCACGCGCCAGGTGTTGGCCGCACTCGCACCCGTGGCTGGCGCTCGCGCCGCGGCGCAGCGCGAAGAGCCCGCGCTCACACCGGCGGGCGGGGGGCGCACTGCGGCGCCGCGTCGCGAGCCCGCGCTTCCGCCGCTCGCGCCCGGTGAGGTGGTACACGACCCGGGCACATGCGAGCGCTGCCGCAACTGGGGCGTGATGGGCACGCGCGGCCCCGAGGAGACGCGAATGCTGGCGGCAGCCGGCGCCTCGCGCGTCGTGGCCACGATGGGCTACTGCCCCGCCTCCGACGGCCTCGCGAGCCTCATCGATCACACGCTCTTGAAGCCTGACGCGACGCGCGAGGAGGTGGACCAGTTGTGCCGCGAGGCCGCCCAGTTCTGCTTTGCGAGCGTGTGCGTGAACCCCAACTGGGTTGCCCTGTGCCGCGAGATCCTGCGGAACTCCGGTGTGAAAGTCTGCACCGTGATCGGGTTCCCGCTGGGTGCGCACCTGCCAGACGTGAAGGCCTACGAGACGCGCCGCGCGCTGGAACAGGGTGCCGAGGAAGTGGACATGGTGATCAATATCGGAGCTTTGAAATCCCGCGACTATGCGTTGGTCGAGCAGGACATTCATGGCGTCGTCGGCGCGGCGTCTGGTCGCGCTCTCGTAAAAGTCATCCTCGAGACCGCGCTGCTGTCTCACGACGAGAAGGTCATGGGCTGCACGCTTGCCAAGGCCGCCGGCGCAGACTTCGTGAAGACGTCCACCGGATTCGGCGGCGGCGGTGCGACGGTGGAGGACGTGCAGTTGATGCGCGACACCGTGGGCCCCGAGATGGGCGTGAAGGCCTCGGGCG
>CAZADU010000095.1:0-1576 GCA_964483945.1 uncultured bacterium | reverse complement strand
GACGCGGTGCAAGCGGACGGCGCGCGTGTCGTCTGGCGACTCGCCGAGGGCCGCTACGCGGAGACGTTCGGCAAGATCCGCTTCGTGCTGCCGGAGCCACGGCCCGCCGATGCGGATGCCGCCCTGGCTGCCCTCGCCGAGACGACCGCCACCCAGGTTCGCGCACTGCCCGTTGCCGAGCGCCAGGCCATCTTCGAGCGCCTGGAGAGCGACAAGTGGCAGGACCTTCGCGGCGCCGGGTTCGCCTTTCTGCCCTCCGCCCGGGAAGCGGTGATGGACCCCGCAGGAGATCCCGGGGTGCGCCGCTCCGCCGCCGGTTTCCTTTCGGCGTGGGTCACCCAACCCGTCGAGGAAGTCTGGCCCCGCGATCCGGGCTACGCGCAGCGCCTCCGCTTGCTGCACGAGCTAACGAGTGTCCCCATTCCCGAGATCGCCAACCCCGCGGGATGGATCCATGAGCGCGGCAAGAACCGCAAGTAGGTCGATCGCGGCGGAGCCGAGCGCCGGGCTCGGAAGCCCTGTGGGGACCCTGTCGCCGGCGGCGAGGTGCTACACTGTAGGGGTTGGGGGCGTCATGGTTTCGACGGGAACGGTGACCCCGAAAGGCGCAGGGCGAGCGTGCTTACCGGCTCGTTAATTCGGTGAGAAAGACATACCTGCCAACGATAACTTGGCTTTGGCTGCCTAACTTAACCGTTAGGTAACCCGCTCTCCCGGTTGCCCGCCCACGGCGGTCGGAGCGAGCGTCATCAATGTGGGCTGGCCCCTAGCCTTCGGTCCGTAGGCGAAGGGCGAGATCAATCGGACTAGTCGCGGGCGGTTTGGTTCCGCCTTCACGTTCGCGGCGAAACGCCAGGTGGAACTAAGCCTGTAGGGTCTCTCGTAGGCGCGCTTCCGGACGCGGGTTCAATTCCCGCCGCCTCCACCATTAAGCACTTAGCGGATTCAGAACCGCTAGGTGTGCATTGCGCGCGATGCTGTCACGGCTCACGGCCTTCGCCGAGGAAATCGGGGGCAAGTACATCTCGCAGCTCACGGGCGAAAGTCGTTGTTCACGCGACTCGCCGCGAGGCGCTAAGATGCCGATATGAGCAAGCAGGCGGCGCGCGAACGCTCCCTCATCCGTAGGCTCCGCAGTCTCCCACCGGAGAAGGTGGCCGAAGTCGAGGACTTCGTGGAGTTCCTCGCCCAGCGCGACGATCGCCAGCTCACCCAAGCTGCCGCGAAGCTGGCCGAGAAGGCCTTCCGCAGGATCTGGAGCAATCCCGCCGATGCCGCCTACGATCGCCTATAGCTTCGGCGACGTCGTCCTCGTTCCCTTCCCCTTCACCGATCGGGCCGGCACAAAGAAACGGCCCGCGGTCGTCGTGAGTTCGGCCGAGTACCAGGCGCAGCGCCGCGACCTCGTGATCATGGCCATCACCAGCCAGATCCGCTCTCGCCACGCCTTCGGCGAATTCACGGTCGCGGAATGGAGGAAGGCCGGGCTGAGCTGCCGCGCCGCACCTCGCGGGCACGCCGCGTGCGGTCGGCACACTGCCCAAGCACGCGTCGCGCCCGCGAGACGCCGCGCCTG
>CAZADU010000094.1:0-2536 GCA_964483945.1 uncultured bacterium | reverse complement strand
CGATGGAGGTGGGTTCGTGACGATGGACTGCATGCGTATTTCCGAAGAGGTCGCGCGAGCGCTCGCCGCACATCGCGGCGTGGTCGCGCTTGAGACAACGGTCGTCACGCACGGGCTTCCGAGCCCCGACGGCGTGCGAGTGGCGCGCGACATGGAGGCGAACGTAACCGGCGCGGGCGCGGTGCCAGCCACGATCGGCCTGCTCGACGGTCACGTGCGCGTGGGACTGTCGGCGCAGGAACTCGACCAACTGGCCGCCACCCCCGGCGTGCGCAAGGTGAACCTCAGCAACTTCGCCGCCACGCTGGTGGTACAGGGCACCGGCTCCACCACCGTGGCGGCCACCATGCTCGCCGCGCAGCATGCCGGCATCGGCGTGTTCGCCACCGGCGGTATCGGCGGTGTGCACCGGGGTGCTGCCGAGACCGACGACGTGAGTACCGACCTCACCGCACTCGCGCGCATTCCGGTGGTGGTGGTGTGCGCCGGGGCCAAGGCCATCCTCGACCTGCCGCGCACGAGGGAACGGCTCGAGACTCTCGGTGTGCCGGTGTTGGGCTGGCGTTGCGACGAGTTCCCCGCGTTCTGGCGACGCACGAGCGGATTGAGCGTGGACCAGCGCTTCGACGACATGGACCGGCTCGCCGCTGCGATCCGCGCACACCTGGCACTCGAAACCGGCACGGGCGTGGTGGTGGCGAACCCGGTGCCCGAGGCGGACGAACTGGACGAACAGGTCTATGCGCGTGCGCTGAGCGGGGCGCTCGCGGCTGCGCAGACGCAGTCCATCCGCGGCCGCGACGTCACGCCCTTCATGCTCGGCCATATGCAGAAGGCGACGGGCGGTGCCGTCGTGCGCACCAACATCGCGCTGCTGCTCGACAACGCCCGCGTGGCGGGCGAACTGGCCGTGGCGATGACCAGGGCCTGAAGCCGGAACGCGTGCGCACGCGTGTTCGCTGCCGCGGGCCGGGTTCCCTGCGCCGGGCAGCCGCATGGGGCACTCGGTCCGGCGTTCTCCTGCGCTCGTCCCCCGCGCATGGACCCCCATCGCCCGCGCGGGCCAGTCTTCCCCCGCGACTGGCAACCCGAAGCAGCCCCGCGACGTACAGCCTGCTACCTCGCGTCTTACGCGGCGCACCCGACACGGCACCGGACGTGACCCGGTGCGATGGTTCGCAGGGGCCGATCGCCCATCGGCTGCCCCCGGAGCCCCACATGCGATTCTTGCTCTCTCTCTTATTGCTCGCCGCGACCGCTCTGCCCGCGTTCGCCCAGCATCCGCCCGTGCGTGCCGTGCGCCTGGCTCGACCCATCAACGTGGACGGCCAGCTCGATGAAGAGATCTGGCAGCAGGAGCAAGTCGTCTCGTCGTTCACGCAGCGAGACCCCGATCAGGGGCAGCCGCCGCGCCAGCGCACAGAGGTGCGGCTGGCGTTCGATGACGATGCGCTCTACGTGGGTGCGCGCCTCCACGACTCGGCTCCGGACTCTGTGGTCGCGCGGCTCTCGCGCCGCGACTCTGACCCCGGCTCGGACTCGTTCGGCATCCTGTTGGACCCCTACCGCGACAAGCGCACGGGCTACTACTTCATGGTCACTGCCGCGGGCGTGCTCCTGGACGGCGTGTTGTTGAACGACGGCTGGGACGACAGTTCGTGGGACGGCGTCTGGCAGGCTCGCGCCCGCCGCGACGAACAAGGCTGGAGTTGCGAGATGAAGATCCCGTTCTCGCAGCTACGATTCGTGGCCGGCCCGGGGATGGTGTGGGGTGTGAACTTCCAGCGCTGGGTCAATCGCTACTCCGAGCAGGACGCGCTCGTCTACACGCCTCGCGGCGAGTCGGGCTACGTGTCGCGGTTCCCGGAGCTGCAAGGGCTCGACGATCTCAAGACCGGCCAGCACGTCGAGATCACGCCGTACGTGACCAGCAAGACCGAGAACCTGAGCTTCGACAGCGGCAGTCTGGCCGAGTTCGACTCGGGCGACCCGTTCCACGGCAACTGGAAGTCCACCCCGGCGGTCGGCGGTGACCTGCGCATGAGCGTGGGCTCCAAGCTCACGCTGAATGGCACGGTGAACCCGGACTTCGGCCAGGTCGAGATCGACCCCGCCGTGGTCAACCTCACGGACGTCGAAAGCTTCTTCCAGGAGAAGCGACCGTTCTTCACCGAGGGCGTGAGCGTGTTCCGCTGCGGCAACAACGGTGCCAATGACTACGTGAACTTCAACTGGCCGGAGCCGGTGTTCTTCTACTCGCGCCGCATCGGCCGCACGCCGCAGGGCGACACGCCGACGGCGGATTACACCGACACACCGCTCGGCACGCACATCATCGGCGCGGCCAAGCTGACCGGCCAGGCCGGTCCCGGGTGGAACGTCGGCACGGTGCAGGCGGTCACGCAACGCGAGGAGGCCACGCTCCAGACCGCGGGCAATGAGTCCCGCTACGGCGTCGAACCGCTGAGCTACTACGGCGTGTACCGCGTCATGCACGAGATGAACGACCGCCGTCAGGGGCTCGGGCTCATGGCGA
>CAZADU010000093.1:0-2001 GCA_964483945.1 uncultured bacterium | reverse complement strand
GCCTACGGCGGCTACCAGGCAGTGTGGCGGGATCCGAAGACGGGTGTGTACTCGGGGGCCACCGAGCGTCGCAAGGATGGTTGCGCGCTAGGCTACTGAGCGCGAGAGGATGCGCTCGCACATGAAGCGTCGCGCACGGAGGGGGCTCGGTCTCACCCTCGTCGTGCTGTCGCTCGCGTTCACGCGACACTCGTCCGCCGCACCCGCCGGCGAGGTCGCGGCGCACACGTGGGTCACGGTTCGCGGCACGCAAGTGCAGGTCGTGACCGACGCCGGGCGCGACGTGGGGGAGCAGATCGCGCGCCAGCTCGCGGATCTGCACGCGGCCGTCGCCGAGGCAGCACCCGGGCTGGTGGTCAGCATGGCGCCCGTCCAGGTGATCGTGTTTCGCGAGCCCGCGCTGTTCCGCGCCTACGCTCCGCGCTGGCGCGGGGTGAGCGATGAACTCGGTGGCTACTTCATGCCGGGGTCCGATCGCCGCCGGATCCTGTTCGCCGACCGGCCCGGGCGCACGATCGCCGTGGCGCAGCATGAGTACGCGCATGCCCTGCTCGAAGCCTCGATGCCCGAGCTACCACTGTGGTTTAACGAGGGCCTCGCCGAGTACTGGAGCACGTTCCGCGTCGAGGAGGGCGTCGCCGTCGCGGGCACGCCGGTGTCGGCGCACCTCGAGTGGCTCGCGCGCAACGACCTGATGCCGCTCGACCGGCTGTTCCGGATCGAACAGGGCTCGAGCGACTACCACGAGGGCGACCGTCGCGGAACGTTCTACGCGCAATCCTGGGCACTGGTTCACCTGTTGCTCACGTCTGATGCGGACCAGTTACGGCTCGAACGCTGTGTTCAGGAGTTCCGCGAAGGGGAATCTTTCGGCGACGCGTTCGCACACGCATTCGGGAACCTGGCCGCGCTGCAGGAACGGCTGCGCTCGCACATCCGAAGGCCGAACCATGCGCTGCGCCAGTGGCGGCTCACGAAGGGCGCGGCGAGCGAACGCTTCGAGGTGCGCTCGGCCCCGCCCGCGGCGGTCCTCGCCACGCTGGGGAACGCCCTGCTCGCACACGACCCGCCCCAGAGCGAGCTTGCCAGCGAGCATCTGCTGAGCGCCGCGAGGCTCGATGGGCGTCTGCCCGAGGCGCTTGCTGGCCTCGGCTGGCTGGACCTGCTCGCCGGAAGACCGGATTCGGCGCGCGCGCGGTTCACACGTGCACTCCGGAGGGAGCCGGTGTCCGTGCAGGCCACGCGGCTCGCCACCACGGAGTGGTTGCAGGCCGCGCACGCGCTTGGGGAGCACCGGACGCGCGCGCCCATGGTGGCCACGCTGAGAGAGGCGCTGGCGCGTGCGCGCAAGGCCGAGCCGCGCGACCCAGAACTGGTGGCCCTGCTGGCGCGCACTTGGGTGGTGGAACCAGGCGACGACCCGGAACCTGGCTACCTCTACAGCTTGATGGCGGAGGAGGCGCTCCCGGGTCGCAGCGACGTGCGACTGGACCGGGTCGCACTAGCCTCCCTCACCGGCCGGCGCACGGAGGCCCGTCTGCTCGCCGAGCGCTGGTTCGCGCTCGAGCCCACGGCGACGGAGCGTGCGTCCCTGCGTCGCGCGCTTTACGCGGGTGACGTGATCGAGGTGAACCGCCTGATCCAGGCGGGACAGGTCGAGAGCGCGGACTCGCTACTGCGCGTCGCACGACGCGATGTGAGCGGTGACACGACGCTCGAGCAGGACGCCGACGGGTTCCGGGCGCGGCTCTCGGAATACCGCCGCGCCCGCGGCGTGGCCAACGCCGACAACTCCGCCACCCGCGACTTCAATGCCGGCGTGGAACTGGCGAACCGGCAGCGATCGCGCGAGGCGGCCGAGGCATTCCATCGCGCCGAGCGTGCGGCGGGCAGCGACTCGCTGCGGGCCCGGTCGCGGGAGATGGCGCAGCGCATGCAGGTGCGGTGGCGTGGGGAGGAAGCGATGACCCTCGCTCGCGAGGGCCAGACCGCCGAGGCCAT
>CAZADU010000092.1:0-2669 GCA_964483945.1 uncultured bacterium | reverse complement strand
CGCTTGAATTGTAGACTACGCGCGCCTCTGCGCGCTGCCTCACCGTCCCCCCGAGGAACAGACGTCATCCCCCGCAGCCCACCGGACCCGTACTGTGAGACCTCCGAAGGCCGCTGTCCTCGCTGCCCTGGCCATCACGCTGTTGTCCTCCCCCCTGGTCGCGAACGCCGACGAGAAGCGCGCCGGCAACGATGAGGGCGGTGGCACGCTCCCTCAGAACATCGTCGGCCTGAACGTCATGCACAATCTCGGCCAGACGTTCATCAGCTGGGATCCCGCCGGCGGGACGGGCTGGCGCTACCACGTCTACCGCTCGACCCGGCCGATCCGCACCGAGCTCGACCTGCAGGCGGCCACGATGCTCGCGATCTTGGGGGACTCCACGGCATGCGACCGGCGCCTGTCCGCAATCATGGGCACGGTCTACCCCTACATGGTGGAGAGCCTGGGCGAGCTCATGCCGAGTTCCGGCCTGCTCGTGCACACGCCGCTCTCCGCGGGCCTGTTCTACTACGCGATCACCTCCCAGGGCGTGGCCCTACCCGAGAACCGCCGGCTGACCGTCGAGGAGAACACGATGGACGCCCCGGTCGAGGAGACGCCCAGCGAGCCGATTCTCCACTACCAACGTGACGTGTTCTTCCGGAACCGCACCGTCTCGGTATACACATTGTTCGCGTCGCACGTGGACACGCCGCTGTTCCCGGCCATGTCGAATCGCCCGGGCACGGCGTTCGACTGCGGCATCGTGCACACGCCCGGCGTGGGGCCCGGGCTGCTGTTGCTCAAGCCGCACCAGCGGCTGGGTAACTTCATGGGCTCGTCTGAGGGCACGCACACGCCGGGCGAGTTCGTGCTGTCGCTCGACGATCCGCTGCCGAACGGCGAGAACTCGTTCTGGTTCGGTTACCACCCGTCTTACAACAGCACCACCACAAGCAACCCGACCCCAACACGCGGCGTGGTCGTGGACTACACGTTCCGGCGCGTGAAGTACTCGATCGACTGGGCGTTGGGCACGTTCCCGATCGATCCGGCCCGCGTGTATGCATTCGGTTATTCCATGGGCGGCATCGGCAGCCTCGAGTTCGCGTTGTGGATGCCAGACCGGATCGCGGCCGTCATGAGCTCCATGGGCAAGTTCGACTTCTCTTTCCTCGACGAGCCGGTGTGGTCGTGGTTCAACCCCGGTCACCCGATGCGCACCACCGTGGACCAGATGTGGGGCAGGGTGTCGTCCCACCTCAAGCTCCCGGACGGTCAGGGTGTGTACGAGCGCCTGAACCTCGGCTGGATGGTGTCGCGGGCCGATGCGCGCGGCGTACCGCCGGTGATCGCGCTGAACGGCAAGCGCGACAACGTCGTCGGCTGGGCGGAGAAGCTGCCGTTCTACCAGGCCATGCAAGAGCATCGCCACGGCGGCGCGTTTTTCTGGGACAACAGCGACCACTACGGCATGACGGTGCGCCGCTACTGGCAGCCGATGGTGAACCCTACCTACCTGTACCGCTTCCGCAGCGACCAGAGCTATCCGGCGTTCACGAACTGCAGTCTCGACGACGACCCGGGTAGCGGCGCGTTCGCGAGCGGCGACACGATCGGCACCATCAACGGGTTCATGGAGTGGGACACCCGGGTCGTGGACCTGCCCGACATGTGGCAGGCGATAGTACGTATGCGCTCGCTCAAGGTCGACGGCAACATCACGCTCCCTGCTCCAGACTCGTGCCGCGCCGACGTCACACCGAACCGCCTGCAGCGCCTCGATCTCACGCCCGGGACCTCGGTGCCGTTCACCGTGCGCCGCTTGCCGGACCTCGCCGTCATCCAGTCGGGGCTCGCCACGGTGGACGCCCTTGGCCGCCCCAACGCTTACCAACTGCGCCTCATGAAGGCAGGTGTAGTCGTCACGTTCGGCCGCCAGCCTGACTTCACGCTCGACGTCGGAGCACCGCCCGCCTCACGCATGCGGCTCGCGCTGTCCGCCAACCCCGTGCGCGGCATGCTGCGGCTGTCCACCGCGTGGCCCGCGGGAACAGCCGGCCGCGTGGACCTCCTGGACATCGCCGGGCGCCTCGTGAAGCCCCTGTACGAGGGCCCGCGCCCGCCCGACGGCGAACTGTCCGTGGACACCGGACGGCTGGCGCCGGGCCTCTACCTGGTGCACGCATCGGCCGGAGCCGAGCATGCGACCCAGCGCGTGGTCGTGATCCACTAGCGTCGCAAAGGCGCGGCTACTCGGCGAGACGGTTACCCCGAACTGGGGGGCCACGGCTCGCTGAATAGCCGCTTGCCACAGCGGTTCGCGGGTGCGAACCTCAGGTCCTGTCGCAGCGCCACCCGCCGCGCTGTCCCCCCGACGCCTTGGCCCAACCGGGCACCCCACCATGTCGAGGAGGGTCGTGTGTGCACTGCTCGACCTGTGAGGAGATTCCGCCTCGTCCTTCTCCTCCATGTGCTGATTGCCGCGTTGCTGCCCTCGCGCGCCTTGAGCGCCCTGAGCGCCGGTGAAGCTCCCGCGCCGCGCGTGGCTGGCCCTGTGCGAGCGACGGGGCTGTCGGCGAACCATGCCCACGGGCAGACATTCCTCGTCTGGGCGGTGCCGCCCGATAGCGGCTGGCGCTACCGCGTCTATCGCTCGGCGAACCCGCTGCTCGCCGAGGCCGACC
>CAZADU010000091.1:0-1580 GCA_964483945.1 uncultured bacterium | reverse complement strand
CGCGCGTGATCTCGCGCAGCCAGTCGGCACCCTCAGCCACGGCGTTCCGTCCCTGCCACGGGCGCGCGGCGTGCGCGGCCACGCCGGGCACTCGCACCTCGGCGTTCAGGATGCCGTTGCAGCCCATCTCGAGCGCGCCCGCGGTGGGTTCGAGGATCACGGCCAGACTCGCCTCGCGCAGCCACGGGCTCTCGTTCAGCACGCGCTTCAAGCCGTTCTTCTCGGCCGGCCCCTCCTCCGCCTCATAGAACACCATCGCCAGGTCGAAGCGCAGCGCATCCGGGTCGAGCGTGTCGGCCAGCGCCAGCATGACCGCGTCTCCTGACTTCATGTCGGTGCTGCCCAATCCATAAAGCCGTCCGTCCACGAGCCGCGCGGTGGCATTCGCCTGAGGCGGCACGGTATCGGTGTGGCCCGCGAGCACGAGCAGCGGCCGTCCCATGCGCGGCGCGCGCCACACGATCGAGTGCCCGTGACGGATGACCTCGCCCCTCGCGGCCGTGGCGAGCCGGTGCGTGATCCAGTCTGCAATCTGCTGCTCGTTCCCGGTCACACTGGGGATGTCCACGAGCGAGGCGAGCAGCTCGGTGAGAGTTGCGGTGCTGACCGGCATGAAGGAGGACCTCCGGGAGGGTGTACGGAAGAGCGCGAGGCTAGCATCGGGCCGCGGCTTGCGCCACGACGCGCCGGAACCTAGGTTGGCCGCATGAATGCTTCGACCGCACTCCGGCTCACCGGCCGTGACGCCCTCGCGCTGCTTCACCGCATCACGTCGAATGCGCTCGACCAGCTGGCACCCGGCGAAGCGCGCGCCACGCTGTTCTGCGACTTCCGCGGCCGGTTGTTGCATCGTGCCGTGGTCGCGGTGACCCGCGACGGTGCCGTGTGGCTGTTGCGTCCCGACGCGCCCGGTGCGCCGCTCGCCGCCGCGCTCGATCGCGCCATCTTCCGCGACGACGTGCAAGTGGAGGACCGCTCGGACATCGTGCCGGTGACGCTCGTGCGCGGTGCGGCGGGCGAACAGGGCGTGATCGAGGAGTCCGACGGCGTGCCGCGCGTGGTCGCCACCGGCGACGGCACGCGGCTCGTGACCGGGCTCGACGGTGAGCCGCTGCCCGAGCGCGAGCGCATCGCACTGCTCCATCCGCGCCACGGTCACGAGATCGCCGAGGCGTTCAATCCGTTCGAAGCGGGGCTTGGCCACGAAGTGCATCTGGCCAAGGGCTGCTTCACGGGGCAGGAGACACTCCAGCGGCTCATCACGTACGAGAGCGTGCGTCGCCGCCCCGTGCACGTACGCCTGCCATTCCCCGCCGAGGACGTGCCGCAGGGCGTGCTCGCGCACGGCGAACCCGCGGGCGTGCTGACGAGCGCGGTGGACGGCGAGGGGCTCGCCATCGTGAGCCGCGACGCGGTCGCCGAGGGCGCGCCGCTATCGCTGGAAGTCGGCGGCACGCTCGAAGTGGTCGCAGCACCCGAGCCCGCGAGGCCGCAAGGGCGCTAGCTCACTCCGCCTTCTCATCCCCACCCTCGCCATCCTCCACCACGAGCACATCGGTGGTGAGCACCAGCCCGCCGAG
>CAZADU010000090.1:0-10698 GCA_964483945.1 uncultured bacterium | reverse complement strand
TGGTCGGGATCGCGGTCGGCAGACCGCGCACCTTGAGCGAGCGAGCGTGGTACTCGAGGATGCCGCCCGAGTCCTTCACGCCGATGGGAGTGCCGACACAGTGCACGGCCACTTCGACCTCGACCTGCTGAGTGACCGAGATGTGCTGGAAGTCGAGGTGGATGATGCCGCGAGTGACCGGATCCATCTGGACGTCACGCACCAGCGCGGTGACGTCGCCCCCGCCCACGTTCAGGTTGACGATCGGGTTGCCGCCCTTGAAGCCGCGCAGCGCGACCTCGAACTCGCGGGCGTCCACGGTCACCGCGACCGGCGTCTCGCCGTGCCCGTAGACCACGCCCGGGATCTGGCCGGCCGCACGCGCCTTGCGCGCGAAGCCCTTGCCCACGCCTTCGCGGCGAGTGCCCTTCAACTGGATGACCGACATGGATCTTCCTCCTTCGGAATCAGACAGCGCTGCATGTGAAGAGAACGGCTGGCGCGCCGGGCGCGCGGGAACGGATCAGACGAACAGCGAACTGAGCGAGCGCTCCTCGTGGATGCGCTGTACGGCTTCCCCGAGCAGCCCCGCCACGGTGAGCTCGCGAATCTGCTTCGGCAGCGAGCCCGGTTCGTGGTTGAGCGTGTCGGTGACGACGAGCTCCTTGATCGGCGACTCGGCGATGCGCTCGAAAGCGCCGGGGCAGAACACGCCGTGCGTGACACCGGCGTAGATGTCCTTTGCACCGCGCGCGCGGATCGCGACGGCGGCCTGGCACAGCGTGCGCGCCGTGGTGACGACGTCGTCGAACAGCACGGCGTTCTTGCCCTCGACGTCGCCGATGATGTTCATGACTTCGACCGAGTCGGCCTTTGGCCGGCGCTTGTCCACCAGTGCGAGGTCGGCGCCAAGTCGCTTGGCGTAGGCGCGCGCCATCTTGACGCTGCCGATGTCGGGCGCGACGACCACGATGTTCGGCAGCTGCAACTGCGTGAAGTGCTCGATCAGCACGGGTGCGGAGTACAGGTGGTCGAGCGGAATGTCGAAGAAGCCCTGGATCTGCGCACTGTGCAGATCCATCGTCAGCACGCGGTCGGCGCCTGCCACGGTGACCAGGTTGGCCACGAGCTTGGCGGTGATCGGTGCGCGCGGCTGGTCCTTGCGATCCTGCCGCGCGTAGCCGAAGTACGGCAGCACGGCGGTGACGCGGCGCGCGGAAGCGCGCTTGGCGGCATCGAGCATGACCAGCAGCTCCATGAGGTGATCCGCTGGCGCGTTCGTGGACTGCACGATGAACACGTCGCTGCCGCGGATGTTCTCGTTGAAGCGCACCGAGACCTCACCGTCCTCGAAGCGCGACACGACCACGTCCCCCACCGGCACCCGGAGGCGCTCGCAGATGGCTTGCGTGAGACGGTGACTCGCGGAGCCGGAGAAGATGCGACACGGGTCCAAGCACGACCTCCCCGATGGGAATGGATCGACACAGCGCTGCACCGCGGACACGCCCGCGCACGCCCGGAACCCACGCGAGCGCGCGCGGGTTCCTCAGTAGGTACTCAGTGATTCAGGAGAAAGCAGCCGCCGGGGCCGTCACCTCCGGCCCGGCGCCAAAGTGGCTGGGGCGGGAGGATTCGAACCTCCGAATGCGAGAGCCAAAGTCTCGTGCCTTACCGCTTGGCCACGCCCCACCAACGAACGGGGTATCCGTCACGGACCGGCCGCACCTGCGACCGGGGTGAAAGCTGCTGGCCCAGAGAACAGCCATTGAGGGAAAAGCGGGCCGCAGGATATCGGCCGGAACCGGCTCTCGTCAAACGATATGGGGGTCGAGCGCGAGGCGTGAGAGGCGGCCGGGCGGGTGGCGAGGCTCGGGCCAACTGCTTTCCGCTGTGCCGGGGCAGCCTCACGGAGGCGTGAGCGGTGGCACGGCCCGGGCGGGTGAAGCTCACCGCCGGGCCCAGCTCGCCGAGTGGGACACCTTCCGCGGGCGGGGGACCCGCGGCCGGGATCAGTAGACGGGCTGCTCCTCGGAGTTGGGGTGGTGCCCTCCCACGGAGGGGTTCGCCAACTCGCGCTCGTACTCCGCCATCACGATCTCCGTCAGGTACTTACGGGTCGCGTCGTTGATGGGGTGGGCGAGGTCCTGGTGCTGACCGTCGGGCCGCTTGCGACTTGGCATGGCCACGAACAGGCCGCTGTTGCCGCGGATGACCTTGAGCCCGCGCACCACGAAAGAGTTGTTGAGCGTGATGCTCACGAACGCCTTGAGCTTGTCGTCGTTGCGGATCGAAACACGAACCTCGGTGATCTCGACCATGAGATGTTCACCTCGGAGCCATCCCTGAGGTTCAGCTGGCTCGTGTGCGGCGCCAACCCCGGCGCCGGCATGCGTGGAGCGACGTCAGCGAGTGCCCTTCCCTGGCCTCGAAGCTGTCGCATGGACTCGGAGTCGCAAACCGCGTCCCACGGAGCGAACCGCGAACAGCGGTTCGTCCCCCGAGAAGCGACGCACGATTTCCCTGACCGAAGCACCGCGCGGCACGATTCCGAACACTGCTGAACCACTCCCGGTCAAGTGTGGCTCGAGCAGTCCTGCCGCGCGCAGCCTTGCACGCAGCGACTCCAGATGGCGACGGCGTTGCCCCAAGAGTTGTTCGAATCGATTGCCCCGACGGATGAGTGAAAGCGCGTCAACTCGCTGCCGCCCAACGGTCGCGGCAAATCTGCGGTGATGCCCCCAAGGTGTCAAGGAGTTTCTGGCTCGGTCATGTCGGCGGAACGCCTCGGCGGTGGACACGCGCCACCCCGGCATGGCGATCACGGCCCTGAATGGAGAACGTAACCGAAGCCGCGCGAGGCGCTCGCCGCGGCCGAGCCCCAGGGCCGTGCCGCCGGTCGCGGCGAAGGGCACATCGGATCCGAGTTGCAACGCGATTGCGAGGAGATCGGTGCGTGCGAGCTTGCGGCCGTGCAGTACCAGCAGGGCGGCAATGGCGGCGGCGGCGTCGGCGCTGCCACCCCCCAATCCCGCCTGCGCGGGGATGCGCTTGGTGAGCGAGAAGCGAGCGCCTCCCGGCAATGACAGCTCGTGCGAGACCAGTCGTGCCGCGCGCAGCACGAGGTTGTCGGCCCCTGCGGGCACCAGCGAAGCGGCCGGCCGCGCCAGCCTGCCGCGCACGGCGGCCTGCTCGTGGCGCACGGCGAGCGTGAAGCCGCGAGGTCGCCATTCGGCGGTGAGCGTGTCAAAGAGTGTCACCGACTGGAACACGGTGACGAGGTCGTGGAACCCGTCAGCGCGCTGCGGCCCCACGGCGAGGCCCAGGTTGAGCTTGGCGCGGGCCTCCACGGTGACCGAGCGACGTCGCGGCGGGGCCGGACGGGTGCGAGAGGCGCGCGGGCGTGCGGCGGCCCTGGCAGTACTTCGGGCGCGGCTCACCGCCCGACGTACAGCACCCAGTACGCGAGCACCACGAACAGCACGATCGTGGCCTGGATGGGCCGGTCCGTCAGCATGACCTGCGACGGGTCCTCGCTCGTCTCCGAGACGCGCACCAGGTGCAGGTAACGGAACACGCCGTAGGCCACAACCGGCACCGTGATGATGAGCGCCTCGCTGCCGAACTTGGCCACCGTCGCGGGCCAGATCGTGTAGAGCGCGTACGACATGAGGGTTGTGGACGCCGACACGGTGAGCATGCGGTCGAGTAACTCGGGCGTGTACGTCGCCAGCACGGCGCGCTGAGTGACCGCAGTGGTGCCGGCGTTGGTGAGTTCGCGGCGGCGCTTGGAGACGGCGAGGAACAGCGCCCCGAAGAACGTGCACACCAGCAGCCACACCGAGATCTGCGTGGCGGGGGCCACGGGCAGCAACAGCTCCACGCCGGCGACCGCGCGCAACACGAACCCCAGTGCGATCATGAACACGTCGAGGATGACCTGATGCTTGAGCCCGAAGCTGTACGCCACGTTGCTCACCAGGTAGGCCACAAGCACCCACGCGAAACCCGTGCCGAGCCAGGCGGCGAGCACGCCGACGATCGCCAGCAGCACGGGCACGGCGGCCCACGCCATGGCGGGTTGGAGCCGGCCGGAGGCCACCGGGCGTTTGCGCTTCTTCGGATGCTGGCGGTCAGCCTCGACGTCCTTCAAGTCGTTCACCAGGTAGACGGTGCCCGCCAGCAGCGAGAAGGCGAAGAACCCGGCGGTCGCGCGCCACAGCATGCCCGGCTCGCCGGCGAGCTGGGCGAAGACCACACCCGCGTAGACGAGCCCGTTCTTGGTCCACTGCTTGGGACGCAGCGCTTCGATCAGCGCCAAGATCACGCACGCCTCCGGTCACGAGCGGTGCGGCGGTCCGGGGCGCGCTTGGCGCGGCGTTCACTGCCGCGCGCGGGTGCGCGGCGCTTGGCCGGCAGCGGGCCCGCACCGGGCTTGCCGTGCGGGAACAGCGAACGCTCCACGATCAGGCAGAACGCGTGCCCCATGGCGATGTGGCCCTCTTGGATGTTGGGGGTCACACGCGTCGGCGTGATGAGTGCGACGTCGCACAACGCCGCGAACTCGGCGCCGGCCGCGCCGGTCATGCCGATGACGTTCATGCCGAGCCGCTGCGCTTCGCGCACGGCATTGCGCACGCTCTCGGAGCGCCCGCTCGTGGTGATGGCGACGAGCACGTCGCCGGGCTCGCCCATGCCCTCCAACTGACGCGAGAACACCTGATCGTAGCCGTAGTCGTTGCCAATGGCCGTGACCGCCGACGAGTTGGCGGTGAGGGCGACCGCGGGCAGGCCCGGGCGATCCACGAGGTAACGGCCCGAGAACTCGGCCGCCAGGTGTTGCGCGTCGGCCGCACTGCCGCCGTTGCCGCAGAAGTACACCGTGCCGCCGTTCTCGAAGCAGCCCATGATCAGCTCGGCCGCGGCGGCCACGGCGGAGACGCACTGCTTCTCGACCTGCGCCAGCGTGCGCGCCGATTCCTTGAGCGCCGCGCGCACCTCGCGTTCGATCGGACCCGACACCGGACGCTTCGTGCGTGCCGTCATCCCTTCACCTCCTGGCCATTCGTCGCTGCAACGCTGTGCAGGTAGCGCGTGAGCGCGTCCCGCCAGTGCGGCAGCCGCCGGCCGAGTGCTTGCTCGAGCCGGCTCGTGTCGAGCACCGAGAATGCCGGTCGCCGGGCCGGTCGCGCCAGTTCGGCGCTCGAGATGCGCGCCACCGGCAGGTCCGCGCCGCACAGCCGGCAGATCTCGACGGCGAACTCGTGCCACGTGCACGATCCCTCGTTGGTCGCATGGAATGTACCCGCCACACCTTGCTCCATGAGACTGACCAGCGCTCCGGCGAGGTCGTGCGTCCAGGTGGGCGAGCCGCGCTGGTCGTCCACCACCTTGAGCGGTCCGCCGGCGAGGGCGCGAGTGCGGATCGTATCCACGAAATTCCGCCCGCCCGCGCCATAGAGCCACGCCGTACGCACGATGACATGCCGCTCATGCGCCGCGCGCACCGCCAGCTCCCCCGCGAGCTTGCTGCGTCCGTAGGCCGAGCCCGGACCCACGGAATCGGTCTCGCGCCGCGGCGCCGGGTCGTCACCCGCGAACACGTAGTCGGTGGACACGGCCAGCACGCCCGCACCCACCGCAGCCGCGGCGGCCGCGGCGTGACCCGCTCCCTCGCCGTTGACGCGCAACGCATGCGCCTCGTTCGTCTCGCAGCCGTCCACGTCGGTGTAGGCGGCCAGGTGGCAGATCCAGTCGGGCTTCGCCGCCTCGGCCGCGCTTCGCACTGCGTCGCCGTCGGTCACGTCGAGTTGTGTGCGCGTCAGTGCGGTCACCGTGTGGCCCGCGACTTCGAGCAAGGGGATGACGGCTTGCGCGAGCATCCCACCTGCGCCGGTGAGCAGGAGTTTCATACCGAGGCCGCGCCGCTCAAGCCAGTTCCACCCGGCTCGAGTCGCCGAGCATCAGTCGGTGAGCACTTGGGCGCACCTCGCTCGCGGTCACCACCACGTCGCGGCCGATCAGGCTCGACTCGATGCGACCGGTGATCGCGGTGAGCTCGCTGCGGTCCAGCACGATCGAGTGCTCCACTTCGCAGCGCGTGATCTTGACGCCGTCGGCGATCGCACTGAACGGCCCCACGTAGGCGTCGGTGATCACCGCGCCCGCGCCGATCACCAACGGGCCTCGCAGGCGCGAGCGTTCCACCTTGGTGCCGGGACCGATCCGCACCGGGCCCTCGATCACCGTGGCGGCGTCCACGCTGCCCTCGATGCTCGTCTCGAGGTCGGCGAGCACGATACGGTTGGCCTCGAGCAGGTCCTCCACACGGCCCGTGTCCTTCCACCAGCCGTGGATCACGTGCGAGCGCACATTACGGCCGGTGGTGATCAGGTACTGGATGGCGTCCGTTATCTCGAGCTCGCCGCGCGGCGAGGGCTGGATGGCGCGCACCGCGTCGAAGATGCTGCTCGTGAACAGGTACACCCCCACCAGCGCCAGGTCGCTGCGCGGCTGCTTGGGTTTCTCCTCCAAGCGCACGACGCGGTCGCCCGACAGTTCTGCGACCCCGAACTCCCACGGCCGCGCCACCTTGGCCAGCAGAATCTGGGCCTCGGGCTTCTCGCGCTCGAACTCCTTCACGAACGGAACGATGCCGTCCTTGATGAGGTTGTCGCCCAGGTACATCACGAACGAGTCCCCGGCCATGAACTTCTCGGAGATCTTGACCGCGTGCGCCAGCCCCAGCGGGGCTTCCTGTTCGATGTAGGTCACCTGAAGCCCGAATGCGCTGCCGTCGCCGACCGCGGCACGGATCTCGGCCTGCGAGTTCACCAGCGTGGTGACCAGTTCGCCGGTACGGTGGTCGGGTTGCAACAGCTCGCGCGGGTCGCTGACGATGATGCCCACCTCGCGGATACCCGCTGCGGCGATGGCCTCGAGGCCGTAATACAGGACCGGCTTATTCGCCACGGGCACCAGCTGCTTGGCCCGCGTGTGCGTGATGGGACGGAGCCGCGTGCCGCGGCCGCCCGCGAGGACGAGTGCCTTCAATGCTTGCTCCTCATGTACATGAGATACGCGACGATGATGAACAGTCCCATGATGGACATCGCGATGATCTGTCCGGCGGTCACGCGAGCGCCGCCGCAAGCAGCCGCTTCGCCTCGGCGAGTGCGGCGTCAAGCTTGTCCGGCTCCTTCGCTCCCGCGAGTGCCAGGTGCGGCTTACCGCCGCCCGAGCCACCCGCGACCTTGGCCACGGCGCGCACCAGCTCGTCGGCGCGCAGCTTTTTCTCGGCCACCAGGTCGTCGCTGACCGCGGCCAGGAACGTGAGCTTGCCCTCGGCCTCGAGCGCCAGCACGGCCGCCCCGCGGCCGAGCGCGCCGCGCAGCTTGTCGGCGGCGTCGCGCACCGTGTTGGTGTCGCCGGCCGAGCCCAGCTTGGCGACCACCCAGCGACCGCCGGGTGCCAACGTCGCACCCGCGGCCAACTGCGCGAACTCGGCCTCGAGCCCCTGCTTGTTGGCCTGCGAAGCCGCCTTTCGGAGCGCGCCGACTTCGTCTTTCAGCTTGGCCACGTTCTCGAGCAGCTTGTCCTGCGGCGACTGCACGATCTGCACGATGGCCTCGACCGTGCTGCGCGCGTCCAGCAGGAACATGCGCGCCACGGGGCCGGCGATCGCTTCGATGCGACGCACACCCGACGCCACCGCGCTCTCCTCGGTGACCAGGAACAGCCCGATGTCGCCCGTGCGCCGCACGTGCGTGCCGCCGCAGAGCTCCAGTGACGGTTCGATGTCCGTATTCGGCACGCCCTCGACCGTCACCAGCCGCACGCGCTCGCCGTACTTCTCGCCGAACAGCGCCATCGCACCCATCGCCCGGGCCTCGGCCAGTGGCATCTCGCGCCAATCCACGCCCACGTTCGCCAGTACCCAGTCGTTGACGCGCTGCTCGATGAGCGCGGACTGCAGCGGTGTCGGCGACTCGAAGTGCGTGTAGTCGAAGCGCAGCCGGTCTGGTGCGACGAGCGAGCCGGCCTGGTGCACGTGCTCTCCCAGCACCGCGCGCAATGCCGCGTGCAGCAGGTGCGTGGCCGTATGGTGGCGCTGGATCGCGGCACGCCCGACGGCGTCGGTCTCGACGCGCACACGACCCGCCCGGCCCTCGCGCAGCAGCTCCTCGTGCTGGTCGAGTGTCAGGCCCAGACGGTGCACGATGGCGTCGCCCTCGCGGTAGGCGTGGTCCAATCGCGCGCGCACCAGACCGGCGAACACGATGCCGCGGTCGGCCACCTGGCCGCCCGACTCGGCGTAGCACGGTGTGCGGTCGAGGATGACCTCGAGCCCGTCCTCGAACGGCCGCCACGCCATGACGCGCAACCCCTCGGCCTGCGTGGCCTCATACCCCAGGAACACCGAGTCGGCGCCCTTCTGGAGCGGGGTCCACGGTTGCGCGGTGCCGCTGGTGTCCTTGGTGAAGCGGCTCGCCGCGCGGGCGCGCGTGCGCTGCTGCTCCATCTCGCGTTCGAAACCGTCGCGGTCCACGCCCACGCCGCGTGTCGCCGCGATCTCCTCGGTCAGCTCGATCGGGAACCCGAACGTGTCGTGCAGCGCGAATGCCTCGCCACCCGGCACCTGCTTGGCCCCGCGCGCCATGAGCTTCTCGAGCCGCTCCATGCCCGCCTCGTAGGTCTGGCCGAAGCTGGTCTCCTCGTGCGAGAGCACGTGCAGGATGCGCTCGCGGTGCGAATCGAGCTCGCGGTAGTGCCCGCGGAACTGCTCGATGACGCGCGCGGCGGTATCGGCGATGAACGCGCCCTCGAGTGACAACCCCTGGCGCGAGCGGCCGCGCGTGATCGCGCGCCGCAGCAGTCGCCGCAGCACGTAGCCCGCGCCCTCGTTGCCGGGCAGCGCGCCTTCGGCGATCGCGAACGACAGTGCGCGCACGTGATCGGCGATGATGCGCGCGTCGCGCGTGGCCATGCTGCGGTTGCTGTTCGTGAGCCGGGCCTTGTCCAGGACGGACTCCACGAGCGGCGCAAACAGGTCGGTCTCGAAGATGGTGCTTTTCTGCTGCAAGATCAGCGCCAGCCGCTCGATGCCCATGCCGGTGTCGATGCCCGGATTGGGTAGCTTCTTGAGCGTGCCATCCGGCTGCGCGTCGAACTGCGGGAAGACGAGGTTCCAGAACTCCATGTAGCGGTCGCCGGCGTCTCCCGGGACTTCGCCCCAGAACGCTTCCTTGGGCAGGTAGTCCGGGCGCTTCTTGCCCAGGTCAAAGTACATCTCGCTGCACGGGCCGCACGCGCCGGCCCCGCCGGCGGGCCCCCAGAAGTTGTCCTTCCGGCCGAGCGTGACGATGTGGTCGGCGCGCACACCCAGCGCCTTCCACAATGCCGCCGCCTCGTCGTCGCGTGGCAGCTTGCCCTCGCCCTCGAAGATGCTCACGTACAGCCGTTCACGCGGCAGTTCCAGCACCTTGGTGACGAACTCCCACGCGTACGCGGTCGCCTCTTCCTTGAAGTAAGCCCCCTTGGCCCGCGGGCCGAACGAGAAGTTACCCAGCATCTCGAAGAACGTGTCATGGCGAGGCGTGAGGCCGACGTTGTCGAGGTCGGTGAGCCGCAGGCACTTCTGCACCGAGGTCGCGCGCGAGTAGGGCACGTCGCCGGTGGCCAAGTAGTAGGGCTTGAACTGCACCATGCCGGCCGTCGCGAACCTGAGCGTCGGGTCGCCGTGCGGCACCAGCGGGGACGACGGCACCTCGGTGTGGCCGTGGCGCACGAAGAAGTCGAGGAAGGCGCGGCGCAGTTCGGCGCCGGTCTTGAGCGGGCTGGTCGGGGACATCCGGTCTCCAGAATGGTTCGGCCCCGCCCCCGGCCCGGGAGCGGGCCCGGGGGCGGGGCGGCAAAGGGCTGCAAGCCGGGGGAAGATAGCGGAAAGGCCCCCTGCCCGTCAGGGCCGGTGGCCTGTCGTCGAGCACCCGAGTCGGGCGAATCCGAGCGCTGGAACTCGCTCGTGGCGCTAGCGCTAGGTGTCCAGGCCGCTCTCGAGCGGGTCGCGCACGTCGAGGGCGCGGCGGATGGTGTCGGCACCGTAGCCTCGCCGGGCCAGCAGCGCATAGAGCCGCTGGCGTTGCTTCTGCGGATCGAGCTTGGCGAAGCGGCGTCTCGCCTGGGCCACCAGCTTCGCGGCGCTCTCGACTTCGTCCGGCGCGGTTCCGCGTTCGGCGAGCAATGACTTGGCGCGCTCGATGTCGTCGTCGGCGATGCCCTTGGAGCGCAACTCCTGCTGCAGCCGCCGCCAACCCGAGGGGCGGCGCCCCCAGCGGCCGGCGAGCCAGGCGCGGGCGAACTCGGTGTCATCCACCAGACCTACTTCGATGAGCCGTGAGATCACGGGGCCGATGGCGGCCGCAACGTAGCCCTTGTCCTTGAGCTTCCGCTCGAGGTCGGAGCGCGTGCGACGCGTGCGCTCGAGCAGCTTGAGCGCGGCCTCACGGCAGGCATCGGCATCGGAGGATTGCTCGCCCTCGACGCGTCTCGGCCGGCGGTTCTTCTCACGCGGGGTCCGGGTCTCGGTGCCTTCCATGGTTCAATCCTCGGCGCAGGTCATGGATCAGTCCTCGAATCCGTTCCCGGCGCAGGTCACGGCGCAGGTCACGGCTCAGGCCTCGGGGCAGGCCTTGGAATGCCTCCGGGTAAGACCGGGGCGGC
>CAZADU010000089.1:0-2301 GCA_964483945.1 uncultured bacterium | reverse complement strand
CGGCGTCAGCGACGCCCCGCGAAAGGGGCTCACTGTCACATGCCCGTCAATAACGCCAAGCGCTGCCTCGGGGTCGCCTGTTCGGATACGTGAATGCGCCCCGGGGTTGCAATCCGCCTGCTGCTCACGCACCGGCGCGGGGATTCGCATCCCCGCTGCGGGCGCGCTTCGGGGCAGTTCACGCGGGCTTCACCAAGCCGCCGTCCCTGTCGGACGCGGCCGCTTGCGGCAGGGGCTAGCGACCGCCCCCTCGGGAGCATTGGCGCTGCCGAGGGTCACGGGCACGACGCGCTCAGTTCGGACAGGATCCTGTGGCGGGCGCACGCCACCCGGTAGCGTTGGCGGCGGTCGCGGCGAGAGGTCTATGCTGGCCGGCCATGCAACCAACGTCCGTGTTCTTCGTCTCCGACGCCCACCTCGGCGTTGAGTCCGCCGAGCGCGAGGGCGCCCGCACGGCGCGCCTGCACGATTTCCTCGACTCGCTTGTGGGCCGGGCCTCGTCGCTCTACATCGTGGGTGACCTGTTCGACTTCTGGTTCGAGTACCGCACCGCGATCCCCCGCCGCCACTTCGGAACGCTCGCGCGGCTCGCCAGGCTCCGGGACGCCGGCGTGGACATCGCCTACCTGAACGGCAATCACGACTTCTGGCTGGGCACGTTCTTCCGCGACAGCCTCGGGATCCGCACCGTGGACGGCCCGCTCACCGTGGAAGCCCAGGGCCGCCGCATCTGGCTGCACCACGGCGACGGCTTGATGGGCGGGGACTTGGGCTACAAGTTCCTGCGCGGCGTGCTGCGCTCGCCCCTGTGCATCGCCCTCTATGGCCTGCTCCACCCCGACCTCGGCATCCCGCTCGCGCACGCGGTCTCGCGCTGGTCGCGCCACTCGCGCGGCGACGGCCCGCTGCGCCCCGATCCGCTGTGGCGCGAGATCGCCCTGCCGGCGTTCGAGAAGGGCCACGACGCGGCGATGATCGGCCACTTCCACCACGCCTACGAGCGCCGCGACCCGGGCCGCGAGTTCTTCGTCCTGGGCGACTGGATCGAGCGGTTCACTTACGTCGAGTTGTGCGAGGGCCGCCTCGAGCTCAAGACCTGGCCGGCGCCCGCCTGAGCACAGCCGCCGCCAGCCTCGGCTACCGCAGATCGCCGGGCCCGCCGGGGGTGAGACCCCCATTCGAGACGAGCGGAGTAGAGAGGCCGGCGGGAGGCAGGATGCCGGAGCCGGCCGAACGACTAGCGAGGGGAGGCCAGGACGGCCGACCCGAGCGTCCGCCTCGTCTCGGATGGGGGTCTCACCCCCGGCGGGCGCGCAAGCTCACGAAACCGACGCGACCTTCTCAGAACTGCGTCGAGAGTGTGAACCGATGCGTGGCGTCGAGATCCAGCTTCGACGGCACGTAGGCGTAGTCCACGCCGATCGCGCTCGTTCGCCAGCCCAGTCCCGCGCTCCACGACGCCACGTCGTCATTGGCGCGGTAGCCGAAGCGAAGGGCTGCGCCAACGGGCGAGTCCAGTTCGGCCCCGACCGCGTACAACATCTCGCGGCCGCGCGTGGCGCGCCCCTCGAGTGAGACGAGCGCGGTCAGGTTCTGGAACGCCGCGCGCTTGTAGGAGAAGCCCGCGTGCAACGCCGTCGGCAGCGGTACGGGCTGGCCCTCGACGTCGCCGAACATGTAGTGGCCCGACGATCCCAGGTTGTGCACGCCTACGCTCGCGCGCGCGCCGGGCAGGGCACTCAGCTCCCACAGTGCACCACCGCCCACGGCCCAGGTCGTCGCCCCGAGGTCGGCGATGCGCTCGCGCACGACCTGCCCGGTCAGCCCCAGGCCCAGACTACTCGTGGGCTGCCAGCCGTAGCCGATCAGGAACTCGAGGTCGTGCGAACCGAACGTGCCCACGAGATTGCCGAGGTCGTCACGTTCCTCGATCGGTTCCGTGTAGAGCGCCCGGACCGACGTCGCGATGCCCCCGCCGAACATGCGGCCGGCGATCGCAACGTGCTCCTGCCGCAGGTTCAGGTACGTCTCGGTGTGTGTCGCCGTGAACTGCGTGCCGTCGAACTTCGCCAGCCCGGCCGCGTTCCAGAACGCGGCCTCCGCTCCCGTCGCCACCGCGGAGTAGGCCCCGCCCATGGCCGCGGCGCGAGCTCCGGCCGGTGCTTCGAGGAACGCGAACCCCGGTTGCGCGGCGCGAGCGTGCCCAGCGGCGAACATCAGCGCGGTGGCGACCGCGAGGGAACGAACCGGGTTCAAACGGGCCTCCAGCGAGATGGTGGGCTGTCCGAGCGAGCGGGCAGT
>CAZADU010000088.1:0-7784 GCA_964483945.1 uncultured bacterium | reverse complement strand
TCGGTCGTGGTGCCGGCGTACAACGAGGTTGAGAGCCTGTTCGAACTGCACCGCGAACTGGCCGTCGCGCTTGTCCCGCTTGGCATGACGTGGGAAGTGATCTACGTGGATGACGGCTCGCGCGACGGCACCGACCGGGTGATCGAGTCGCTATGCCGGGAGGACGCGCATGCACGCGGCATCCTGCTGGCGCGTAATTTTGGCAAGAGTGCCGCGCTCGCGACGGGGTTCAAAGCCGTGCGCGGCGAGTTCGTGTGCACGATGGACGCCGATCTTCAAGATGACCCGAACGAGCTGCCAAAGCTGTTCGCCGAGCTCGAGGGCGGGCTCGATCTGGTCTCGGGCTGGAAGGTGAAGCGGCTGGACCCCGTGACCAAGCGCTGGCCGAGCAAGCTGTTCAACGCGGTCACCAGTGCGGTGGCCGGCGTGCGGCTGCATGACTTCAACTGCGGCTTCAAGCTGTACCGCCGCGAAGTCGTGGACTCGCTCGAGGTCTACGGCGAGCTGCACCGCTTCCTTCCGGCGCTGTCGCACTGGCGGGGATTTCGCGTGGGGGAGGTCGGGGTGAACCACCGCGCGCGCCGGTACGGGCAGTCCAAGTTCGGCGCCGCGCGGTTCGTGAACGGCTTCCTCGACCTGATCACCGCCGCCTTCATCTCGACCTCGGCTTTGAAGCCGCTGCACGTATTCGGCCGCATCGGGCTGGCGTTCCTGCTGGCCGGCTTCGGGCTCGGTGTGTGGTTCGTGGCGCAGTGGCTGCATGGCGACCCGCTGCGCGTGCGTCCGCTCATGCTGTTCGGCGCCGCCAGTGTGCTGCTCGGCATCCAGTTCATCTTGATGGGGCTGCTGGGCGAGATGATCGCGCACCAGTCGGCGCGTGATGACTACCCCGTGCGCCGCCGGTTCAACGACCACGCATGAAGGCATTCATCCTGGCGGGCGGGCTCGGCACGCGGTTGAAGCCTCGCTTCGGCGACCTGCCCAAGCCGCTGGCACCCATCGGCGGGCAGCCGTTCCTCGTGCGTCAGCTGGAGTGGCTCGGCGGTTACGGCGTGCGCCACGCCGTGGTGCTCGCCGGGCACGGCGCTGCTTCGCTGCGCTCGGAGCTCGGCTCGTCCGCAGGCGGCGTCGCGCTGGAATGGTCGGTGGAGGAGCAGCCGCTGGGCACTGGCGGCGCGCTGCGACTGGCACAGCCGTTCGTGGACGGGCCGGCGCTGGTGGTGAACGGCGATACGCTCGCCGAGGGCGACCCGTGGGCGTTGGAACGCGACCGCTGGGAGCACGGCGCGCTGGGAGCGGTCGCACTGTATGAAGTGGCGGACGCTCGCGCTCGCGGCCGCGTCGAGACGGGTGCCGACGGGCGCGTGACGCGCTTCGTCGAAAAGGACGACACGTGGCGGGGAAGTGCCTGGGTGAATGGCGGGATGTACGCGTTCCGCCCCGCCCTGTGGCGCGAGCTGCCCGAGGGCGTGTGTTCGCTCGAGCGCGACGTGCTGCCGCGGCTCGCGGCGAACGGCTCGTTGCACGGGCGCCACTGCCCGGGGCGGTTCTGGGACATCGGCACGCCCGAGGACTGGGAGCGGGCGGAACGGGAGCTGGCGCGATGAAGGCGGGGATCCATTACTACCGGGCGCGAGCGCCGCTGCGACTGTCGTTCTGCGGTGGCGGCACCGATGTGTCCCCGTACCCCGAGGAGCACGGCGGCTGCGTACTCTCGGCCACGATCAACCACTACGCGTACGCCTCGCTGCATCCGCGCCGCGACTCGCGACTGACGCTGGCCTCGCTCGACTACGACGTGGTCGCCAAGTACGAGCATGCGCGGCGGGTCAAGATCGACGGCACGCTCGACCTCCTGAAGGCCGCGGTGAAAGCACTCAAGGTGCGCCGCGGCGCTGACCTGTGGACGCACAGCGACGCCCCGCCCGGATCCGGGCTCGGGGCTTCGAGCACACTGATGGTCGCACTGCTCGCTGTGTTGCGCGAGTGGCTCAAGCTGGACCTGACGCCGTACGAGCTCGCCGAGCTGGCCTACCGCGTCGAGCGCGTGGACCTGAAGCTCGCCGGTGGCCGGCAGGACCAGTACGCGGCATCGTTCGGCGGCTTCAACTACATCGAGTTCGGCCGCGACGGCACGGTGGTCACTCCGCTACGCCTGCGCCGGGACACGCTCGAGGAGCTGGAGTACCGACTGTTGCTCTGCTACATGGGGCAGACGAGGCAGAGCGCGCACATCATCGAACGCCAGACCAAGAGCTACAAGAGCGGCCGCAAGAGCACGGTGAGCGCGCTGCATGCCCTCAAGACTCAGACCGCCGAGATGAAGCGCGCGTTGCTGCTCGGGCAGGTGGACGGCTTCGGAGAGCTGCTGCACCAGGCATGGCTGCACAAGAAGAAACTGGCCGAGGGCATCTCGACGCCGAACGTGGACCGCATGTACACGATGGCTCGCAAGGAGGGCGCGATCGGCGGCAAGATGACGGGTGCGGGCGGTGGCGGCTACTTCCTGTTCCTCACGCGCTTCGACCGGCGCCATCGCGTGGCCGCCGCGCTCGAGAAGCTGGGCGGCCAGGTGGTGCCGTTCCAGTTCGAGCCGCGCGGTGTGCGTTCGTGGCCGGTGGCGCACGAACGCTGACCGGCTGCGCATGACCGGCCCCGCCACGGGCTCGCGCGCCGCGCGGCGCATCGGACTGGTCGGCCCGCTGCATCCCTGGCGTGGCGGCCTCGCCCAATATCTCCAAATGCTCGGCGAAGCACTCGAGGCGCATGCCGACGTGCGCGCCGTGACGTTCACGCGTCAGTACCCCGGCTTCCTGTTCCCGGGCACGAGCCAACTCGACGAGGCAGCACCGCGTCCGCGCTTCCCGACCGAGTCGCTGCTCGACTCGATCGAGCCGTGGAGCTGGCGCAGAACCGCCGCGCACCTCGAGCGATTTGCGCCGGGCGCGGTCGTGCTGAAGTGGTGGATGCCGTTCTTCGCGCCGTCGTTCGCGAGCGCCGTCGGCCCGCTGCGGCGCCGCGGTACGCGCGTCATCCTCGTATGCGACAATCTCATCCCGCACGAACCGCGTTTTTACGACGCAGCGTTCTCGTCGTGGATGATGCGCAACTCCGACGGTTACCTCGTCATGAGTGACGCGGTGGAGCGCGACCTGGACCGGCTCAAGCCCGGCGCGCCGCGCCGCCGTGTGCCGCACCCGTTCTACGCGCACTTCGACCGCGGCCGCTGGACACGCGAGAGTGCACGCACCTCGCTCGGACTGGAAGGCGACGTGGCGTTGTTCTTTGGCTACGTGCGGCACTACAAGGGCCTCGACACGCTGCTCACCGCGTGGAAGCGTGTGCGCGCCGAGCGGCCGCAGGCCACGCTCGTGGTGGCGGGGGAGTTCTATGAGAAGCCAGAAGCCTACGAGGCGCTGGCACGCGAGGCCGGCGGCGTGCGCCTGCTGAATCGCTACATCGCGGATGACGAGGTCGAGGCATTGTTCCGCGCTGCCGATGTCACCGTGTTGCCCTACCGCTCGGGAACGCAGAGCGGTGTGACGCACGTGGCGTATGCGCTGGGCTCGCCGGTCATCGCTACGCAGGTGGGAGGTATCACCGAGACGGTGCGTGATGGCGAGACGGGGCTGACCTGTCCGCCCGAGGACCCGGCGGTACTCGCGCGCACGATCGTTCGGTTCTTCGCTGAGGGGCTGCGTGAGCACATGGCCGCCCCGATCGCGGCACTGCGCGCCGAGCACTCGTGGGACTCACTCGCGTGCTCGGCTGTGGAACTGATCGGCGAACTGAAGCCCACGCGGGGGTGGGCATGAAGCGCGCCCCGCTCGCCATCGCGCTGGCCGCGTTCCTGACGTTCGCGTGGAGCGGCGGCGGCCGTATCGTCGGCAGCGACGAGGTGACCATGGTCGACTTGGCGCGCGCCATGGCGAGAGGTGGCGTCGCGGTGCCCGCGGGGGCCACGCTGCAGGGCCCGGACGGACGCCACTACAGCAAGAACACGGCGGGGCAGGCGGTCCTGGCCCTGCCATTCGTGGTCGCCGGCGACGTCGCAGCGAGCGCGGCCGGATTCCAGGGTCCGCGGCGCGAACTGGCCGCGCGGTTCGTGGCATCGTTCTTCAACGCGGCGGTCACCGCACTGCTGCTGGCGGCACTCTACGCCGCGCTGCGCCGAATGCGTGTGCCGGGCGCACACGCACTGGCTGCGTGCGTGCTGCTCGGCTTCACCACGCCGTTGTGGATCTACGCCAAGAGTTTCATGGCCGAGCCGCTCGAAGCGCTCGGCCTGCTGCTCGCACTCACCGGTGCCGCGCGCGCGGGTGCCGCCGCTTCGCGCGCCGAGGCCGCCGGCGGTGAGCGCGAGGCTGCACTCGGCGCGTTCCTCGCCGTCTCGGCCAAGCTGGGCGTGCTGCCGCTCGTGTTCGCGTGCCTCACCGCCGCCGGCTTTCGCCGACCGCGTTCGTGGCTCGTGCCGCTCGGTGGCGTGGCGGCCGCCCTCGTCGGGCACGCGCTCTACAACACGCTGCGCTTCGGCACGCCGTTCGAGACCGGCTATGGCGCACAGGCGTCGTTGTCGGCGTTCTCGACGCCGCTGTGGGTGGGTGGTTATGGACTGCTGCTGTCGTCGGGGAAGGGCGTGGCGTGGTTCGCACCCATGGTGTGGCTGCTGCCCGCCGGGATCGCTGCGATGGTGCGCTCACGTTCGCACTCCGACGCGGCGCGTCGCGGCGACGATGTACGCCGTGCGGGCTGGGCGATCGTCGCCGCGTGGGTCGTGGGTCTGGGGCTTTACGGCCGCTTCCAGCACTGGGGCGGCGACGGCTCGTGGGGTCCGCGCTACCTGGTGCCGCTGCTGCCGCTGTCGGCGGTGGCGGTGGCGTTCGCGCTGGAGGGCGCCTCGCGCTGGCGCCGCCGCGCGGCATGGGCGCTGGGAGTGCTCGGGATGGTGGTGACACTTGGCGGCGTGGGCATCTACTTCGGCGCTCAGATGCGAGAGGCGGGTGACTACCCGTACACGCTCGCACTCGAGGATCCGCACTTCATGGAGGCCAGCCACTGGAACCCGCGCTTCACGCCGATCGCCGGCCACTGGCAGATGCTCGGCCGCAACGCGGCCGAGCATCTGCGCGGCGAGGCGCCGGTGCTCGTGCAAGGGGGTGAGGCGGACCCGCGCACCGGCATCAGCGCGGATGAGCAGCGCACGTTGCTGCACGCGATCGACGTGTGGTGGCTCTATGCGGGCTATGCTGGGATCCCGCGCGTGCCGCTTGCCGCGGCGGCGCTGGCGCTGCTGGCTGGCGCGGCGTGGGCGTGGCTGCTCGCGTGGCGCGCGGTCCGCGAGGAGCGGACTTGAGCACGCTCGCGGTGGTGGTGCTGTCGTGGAACGGTCGCGACCTCACGCGCGACACGCTCGCCTCGCTCGCGGCCTGCCGCGTGCCGGACGGCTGGCGGCTGCAAGTCATGGTCGTGGACAACGCGTCCGCCGACGGTTCGCCGCAGATGGTGCGCGACGAGTTCCCGGACACGGAGTTGCTGGCGCTGAGTGAGAATCGCCGGTTCGCGGGTGGCAACAATGCGGGTGTGACGCGCGCGCTCGAGGCCGGTGCCGACGCGGTCATGCTGCTCAACAATGACGTGCTGGCGGATCCAGGGATGATCGAGAAGCTGTTGGCCGCGCTCGCCGAGGACCCGCGCGCCGGAGCGGTCACACCGCTCATCTACTTCGCCCCGCCCACCGACCGCATCTGGTACGCGGGCGGACGCTGCCAGCCGGCGATGGCGCACAGTTCGCATCGTGGCATCCGCGAGCGCGACCACGGCCAGTACCGCTCCCTCGAGGAGACGGGCTACCTTACCGGCTGCTGCCTGCTCGCCACCGCTGAAGCGTGGCGAAAGGTGGGGCTGCTCGACGAGCGCTACTTCATCTACGCCGAGGATGCGGACTGGTCGCTGCGTGCGCGCGCGGCCGGCTACCGGCTGCTGTTCGTGCCGACCGCTCGGCTGTGGCACCGGGTGAGTGCCAGTTCGGGGGGGGCGATGAATCCATGGAAGGTCTACCAGCGCCTGCGCGCCAACGTCACATTGTGGTCGCGCCACGCGCGCGGCCTTGCACGGCTCACGTGGTTGCCGGCGCTGCTCGCCCAGCAGGCCGTTTACGCGCTGCTGCTGCTCGCGCGCGGTCACGTCGCCGCCGCGGTCGCGGTGCCGCGCGCGCTGCTGGACGCGCTGGCGGGGAAGGACCCGGCCGAGGTGCGGCTGTGAGCGTGCCGGCAGCACGGCCCGTGCGCTTGTCGCGCGAGCGGCCGGTGTTCCTGCGCGAGGTGATCGCCGCGCTGCCGCCGGGCGCGCGCGTGCTGGACGCGGGCTGCGGTCCAGGCTCGTGGCCGTACGATCTGCGCTCCGACCTCGACGTGACGGGTTTCGACATCAAATTCCCGCCCGGTCCGCCGCCTCGGAACGAACGCACGCGCGTGTTCCGAGGCGACTTGGCACGGCTGCCGCTGCGTGCGGACCAGTTCGACCTCACGGTCTGTCACTATGTGCTCGAGCACGTCAGTGAACTCGAGGCGTGCTGCGACGAGCTGGCGCGCGTGACAAGGCCCGGCGGGCAACTCTACCTCTCGGTGCCGCGCGCGGCTGCGTTCGACGACCGGCTCTACCGATTCGCGGGATACTTCGCCAAGTACGCGCTGATGAAGTTCGGCAAACGCATCGAGCACCAGCAGCGCTTCGATTTCCACACCGTGTTGGACCTGTTCTACGCGCGGGGGCTCCGGCTCACCGCCACGGCGCGCGTACCGGCGGGATTCAGTTGGATGAACGACCCGCGCACGAAGCCTCTGCAAGGGGCGTTCACGGACGCGCTCGCGGAAGTGCACCGGGCGTTCGGCTGGGACTTCGCGAAGGATGCCAACTTCGTGCTGACGTTCGAGAAGGTGGGCGAGGTGGGGTTGCGCCGCGTGACGCATGTCTGCCGCGAATGCGGAGAGCATGCCGTGGTCGGCCCGGGGGAGGGCTCGTTGTGGCTGTGTCCGTATTGCGGAAAGCCCAATCCATTCGGGCGACCGCGGTGACGCTTCGCGTCCTGCACGCGCCGTCCGAGATCGCGGGGCAGCCGAGCATCCTGGCACGCGCGCTGCGCGACCTCGGGGTGGACGCCTGGTCGCTCGCCACGAACTCCACCTTCGCGCAATACCACCCGGACGAGAGCCCGCCGCTGGACGACATGCCGGTGCTGCCGCGCTACGCCGGCTATGCCGGGCTCGTCGCGCGCCACATCGGGCGGCATGACGTGTTCCACTTTCATTTCGGGCGCACGCTCATCCCGCCGCACAACCTCGACCTGCCGCTCTACCGGGCACTCGGCAAGAAGCTGGTATTCCACTTCCACGGCTGCGACGTGCGGAGCCGCGCGCACATGCTCGCGACGCATCGCTGGTCGACGTGCAGCGAGTGCGATCCCTTCTGCATTCCGTCGCGTCAGCAACGCATCCTGCGCGAGACCGCGGGTGAGACGCGGCTCGTCTCGACGCCGGACCTCTTGGAGAGCGTCACGGGAGCGCAGCAGGTGCATGTGGCCTGCTGGCTGCCGGACTACGAGCCGCGGGCGTTCCGCGAGACGCCGAAGCTGGTGCTGCACGCACCCACGAACCGGCGCATCAAGGGCACGACGCACATCGAGAAGGTGTTCGAGGCGTTGCGACCGCGCTTCCCCGGCGTCGAGTTTCGCACCGTGGAGAAGCTGCCGTGGCGCGAGCTGCGTGAGCTGCTCGCCGAGGCCGACG
>CAZADU010000087.1:0-7920 GCA_964483945.1 uncultured bacterium | reverse complement strand
TGGATCGGCGTGGACGAGGTGTCGCGCACCGGCGGTCACGTCTACTTCACGATCGTCACAAACCTGAAGAACGGCCGCGTGGTGTGGATCGGCGACGGCAAGGGCCGCAAGGGCCTGCTGCCGTTCCTGCGGGCGCTCGGGCGGAAGGGCCGCCGGAAGCTCCGCGGCGTGGTCAGCGATCTGGGCTACCGGTCGATCATCGAGAAGCGCCTGGCGCATGCCGTGCACATCCTCGACCGGTTCCACATCGTCCAGTGGGTCAACGAGGCGCTGAACGAGATCCGACGACGGTTGTTCTCCGGTGCTCCGCGCGACGAGGTCGGACGCACGCTCAAGGTCAAGAAGTGGCTGCTGCTCTCGGCGCGCGAGAACCTTGAGCACAAGGACAAACTGCTTCTGACGGAGCTGATGGAGCTCAACCAGCCGCTCTACCGGGCCTATCTGCTCAAGGAGCAGCTGCGCGCCGTGCTGCGGCACCCGTGGAAGTACATCGGTGTGCTGCGGGATCGCCTGCACGAGTGGATCCTCGGGGTCTTCGACACCGCGCTGCCCGAACTCGTGAGCTTCGCGCACCGAATCGCCAACCATCTCGAAGCGATCATCGCCGGCCATGAACACGACGTGCCGCTCGGCATGTGCGAGGCGATCAATGGCAAGATCGCTGTGCTGCGCAGGCAGGCGCGCGGCTACCGAAAAGCCGAGCACTTCAAGCTCAAGATCTTCCAGCGCTGCTCGATGCCCGACAATCCGTGGGCGAGAATCGTGCTATGAGGTCACGGAAAGTTGAGAGGAGCCACAAATGTCGGCACATCCCAGTTGCGGAGAACCTCGTAAGTCGTGTACTTCTCGCACCGGAGAGGTGCGAGAGTGGTTGAATCGGGCGGTCTCGAAAACCGTTAAGGGGGAAACTCCTTCGAGGGTTCGAATCCCTCCCTCTCCGCCAGTGCGAGGCGCCGGATTGAGCGCCCCGAACTCGCCCACAGGCCCGCCAGGACGGCGGGCCTCTTCGTTTGGGGCCATCCAGCAGTCGTCGCGCTCAAGGCCCCGCGCACCAAGCGCCACCCAGCCTCGTCGCACGATCTCAGGAATGCTCACCGAGCGGCAGGTGCGCGCGGGCCGAACTCCACGCGGCGGCCGAACCAAGCATGAGCAGCCGGCGCTGCACCCAAGGGGGATTCAACGAGGTGCGTTCGGCGCAGACACCGGCCACATTCATCGAGCCCGCCGCGACTCCAGACAGGCCCGGGGGATCATTCGGCCACGTTGTAGACCGGCGCCCCGCCTCGGGGGATTCACCTGGCTGCACTAGGCGCAGACGCCGGCCAACTGTAAAAGGGCACGCGAAGCTGCTCAGTCTCCCCACGATCCCGAACACGCGACGGCTAGAGCGCTCTCTGAGTCCAACCATCGCTGGCTTGCACGTGCCCACAATTGCGGCGGCCCCGGGAGGGTTCCTCGAACACTCGCGACGCTCCGGGCGTTTGGCGCGAAGCGGGCCGGGAACCGTATCTGGAGCCACCATCCGATTGCTGGTCTGACGGGGCCGCTTCAAGCCTCTTGCGTGCCCGCGAGCGACGGCACGACTGGCTCAAGTGGTCCCGGCCACGGGGGCGAACTCGCGTTCACCCCACCAGCCATCGGACGCAGTCAATCTAGGGGTGCGCGGGCGTTGACGGGAGTAACAAGCGGTATGTAACGTCCTGCCCATCGGACGGATCCGCCGGGAGCCAGCTGTGGAACCGCGTGTGTGCGCTGCGGTTCGGCCCGAGATACCCCCAGCCACCTGCGCGGGAGTGACCACCGGCCATGCCAGAGCCCTCCGTCCGTTCATCGCAGCCCAGGAGCGTACCGCCCGCGCCCGGCGAGCCCGAGATCCGCGCTCAGCTGCAGCGCGTCCTGGCCAGCCCGCACTTCGCCAGCTCCGAGGGCGCGCGCAAGTTCCTGGCGTTCGTCGTCGAGGAAGCGCTCTCGGGTCGCGGGGAGCAGCTCAAGGAATACACGCTCGCCGTCGAGGTGTTCGGTCGCGACATGTCGTTCGACCCCAAGATCAATCCGGCGGTGCGCGTCGAGGCGGGGCGCCTGCGGCGGCGGCTCGAGCACTACTACCTCACGCAGGGCACAGCCGACCCGGTACTGATCGAGTTGCCGCGCGGCGGGTACAAGCCGCGGTTCGCGGCCAACGCCGACGTGCTGCACCTCACCGAGGACTTGGCCGACGCTGCGGCCAACGGCGGCGACGCGGTGGTGCAGCCGCGCCTCACGCTGCCCGGCGGGCCGACCATCGCGGTGCTCCCGTTCGAGAATCTCGGTAGTGAGAGTGACACGCCATTCGCCGACGGCATCAGCATCGAGATCCTCACCGCGCTGTCTCGCTTCCGAGAGTTTCGTGTGCTGGGCCGTGGCACGGTGTTCGGTCATCGTGGCGAGCACGACGCGGTGCTGCTGCACGCCGAGCTGGGAGCCAACTACGTGCTGGGCGGCAGCATCCGGCGCGAAGCGCAGACGGTGCGCGTGCACGCCGAATTGTTGAGCGGCGCCGACGGCAAAGTGCTGTGGGCGGAGCGCTACGAGCGCGTTTTGAGTGCCGACACCATGTTCGCGGTGCAGGACGAGATCGCCACGCACGTCGTGGCCACGGTGGCCCAGCCGCACGGTGTCATCGCGCGGCCCGAAGCGGTCCTCGCGCGACGCAAGGCACCGGGCCGGCTCCAGTCCTACGACTGCCTCATGCTGTTCTACGACTACGTCGCGCACCGCTCCGAGGAGCACCACAAGAGCCTGCGCTCGGTGCTCGAGGCCGAGACGCGTGAGGAGCCCGACGTCGCTGCGCTGTGGTCGGCGCTGTCCATGGTGCACACCGATACGTGGCGGTTCGGCTACAACGTCGCGCCGTCTCGCGAGGTGGCACGCGAGCGAGCACTGGCCGCGGCGAATCGCGCAGTGGAACTGGACCCGCAGGACGCGCTCGGGTATCACGCGCGGTTCCTGGCCCACTTCGCGCTGGGCGACCTGAAGGCGTTTCGAGAAGCGGGCAATCGCGCACTCGAACTCAACCCGAATCATACCGACATCCTCGCGGACTATGGGCTCCACCTGACGATCTGCGACGAGTGGGGCCGCGGCCGGCTGCTGCTCAAACTGGCCCTGTCGCTCAATCCCGAGCCACCCGACTGGTACTGGTTCCCGTTCTTCGTCTGGCACTTCGAGCAGGGCGAGTTCGACGAGGCGTTGGAGATGGCGATGCGGTCGCAGAACCAGGCGTTCTACTGGACGCACGGCATGCACGCGGTGGCGTACTCGGCGTTGGGCATGCGAGACGAGGCCCAGGCCGCGATGACGCGTCTGCTCGAGGCCTACCCGGACTTCCCGCGTCATGCGCGTGAGGAGTTGGGGCTCTGGATCGGGGCCAAGCGGCTCGAGCACATGCTCGCCGCGCTGCGCGAGGCGGGACTGCCGCAAGCACGAGCGGCGGGCTGAGCAGGTTGCGCGCTGCTCAACGTCAGGGGTCCGGGTCGACGGCGCCGCCAATCGGGAATGAGGGGGCGGATGCAACCTCTGCGTGTTCCAACGCGCAACGTCTGTAACCCTGTGGTGCTTGTACGTATGTTCCCGAGTCGCTAGGGTGCACGACGATCTTCCCGCGTGTGGCTGGAATCCCCAGCAGGGCACCTTACAACTGCCTCTCAGCCGCCACATCGCGCTAACAGCTTCACTTGCCACGACTTGCCAGTGGGCCCCCCGGGGCTTCCCGGCCGCCCGCGATCGCGGCAGTCAAGCGGTTTCGCCGCGGAGAGATGTCCGAGTGGTTGAAGGAGCACGATTGGAAATCGTGTAGGCGCTTATACCGCCTCGTGGGTTCGAATCCCACTCTCTCCGCCATCTTCGCTGTTGATGACGGATCTGCTGCGCTCACCCGACAGAGCCTGGATGACTGGCCCTGCCGAGATTGTCCCCCTGCCCCCCGCTTGCGGGAACCAATCGGAGAACGAAACCGCGATGGAAAGAACCACGGCGCAGCGCAAGGCCATTCACACCGTCCTCGAGAAGGCGGGTAGGCCATTGAGCCCCCCGGAGATCTTCCAGGAGGCGCGATCGATCGCGCCGGGCCTCGGCATGGCCACGGTGTACCGCACCATCAAGCGGTTGATCGATGAGAACTGCATCGAGCTGGTGGAGCTGCCCGGCGATGCCCCGCGCTACGAACGCACCGGTATGGGTCATCACCATCACTTCAGCTGCAACGGCTGCAAGCGGGTGTTCGACTGGTTCGGCTGCGTCTGTGCATGCGAGAGCCAGACGCCCACGGGATTCGCCGTCGAGGGGCATGACGTGGTGCTCTACGGTCGCTGCGTGGAGTGCGCCGGCGCCTAGTCGGGCTCCGCTTCGAATCGCAACACCCGACGGCCCCCGGTGCCGAGCACCGGGGGCCGTCTTCATGATGCGGCGTGGCATCGTTGCGGGCCGGCAACGCACTGCGCGAACCCGACTTGACCACCCTCGGCGGCCTGTTAGTATCCGCCGCGCTCGCCGCCCGTGATGCCATTGGTGCCCCTTCGGGGTGCGCCGCTCGCGGGCGCGAATCGCCTGGGTGGGGATGTAGCTCAGTTGGGAGAGCGCCTCGTTCGCAACGAGGAGGTCGTCGGTTCGATCCCGATCATCTCCACCATTCCCTCGTCATTTGGGCCAGGCCCAGTGCAACCCGGAACTGTGAACCCCGTCAGGACCGGAAGGTAGCAGCGGTAAGCAATCCTTCGGGAGTGCCGCTGGACCACCTGGCCCGCTTCTCGCGGTAACGCACCACGCGGCAAGGCACCTGACGCGGCATCGCGGCGGGGGCAACCGCACACGCCACGGTGCCCATGGCCTCTCGCGCGCTCACGCTCAAGTACCGACCCCAGACTTTCGCCGACCTGGTGGGGCAGGACCACGTCACCTCGGTGCTCTCCGCCGCCCTGACCTCGGGCCGCGTCGCACAGGCGTTCCTGTTCACCGGATCTCGCGGCGTGGGCAAGACCACCAGCGCGCGCATCCTGGCCAAGGCGCTCAACTGCCAGAACCGGCCGGCGGCCGGCACGAGCGCGGCTCCCGCCGGCAACACGACCGCAAAGAGCGCCGCAGCGGGCGCTGCCGCGGCCGCGAGCCACGACAGCTCCTATGAGCCGTGTGGGACCTGCTCCTCCTGCACCGAGATCGCCGCCGGGGTCTCGCTCGACGTGCTCGAGATCGACGGTGCGAGCAACCGAGGCATCGCCGACGTGCAGCAGTTGCGCGACAGCGTGCGCTTCACCCCGACGGGCGGGCGCTATCGCGTGGTCATCATCGACGAGGTGCACCAGCTCTCGGGCGATGCGTTCGCGGCACTGCTCAAGACGCTCGAGGAGCCGCCGGCGCACCTGGTGTTCATCTTCGCCACCACCGACCCGCAGAAGCTGCCCGACACCATCCGTTCGCGCACGCAGCGGTTCGACTTCGCGCGTGTGCCCATCCGCCGCGTGGCGGACCGGTTGCTCGAGATCCAGAAGCGCGAGTCGGCCGATGCCGAAGGAGTGAAGTTCCAGCTCACCGACGGCGCGGCGTTGCTCATCGCCCACAAGGGCGAAGGCTCGATGCGAGACGCGGTCTCCGCACTCGACCAGGTGGTCTCGGCGGGTGAGCCACAGGTGGACGAACCCCTCGTGCGCCGAGTCCTGGGCATCCCCGACCGCGAGGCCTACTTCGCCATCGCCGGCGCGGTACTCGCGCACGACGCACAGGTCACGTTGCAACAGTTGCACGCCGCGTTCGAGAAGGGCATGGACCCGCGCGAACTGGCCGAGGGGCTGGCCGAGCACTTCCGCAACGTGCTCGTGCTCAAAGTCGACCCCGAGCGCGGCCACGACCTGGTGGCCGCCAGCAATGAGGACCTCAAGCGGCTGACGCAGCAGGGCGAGGGCTGGGCCGATACCGACCTCTTACGCCTCATGCGACTCGCAGCCGAGTGCCAGTGGCCCATGCGCGACTCGCCACAGCCGCTCGTGCACCTTGAAGCGGCCGTCCTACAGATGGCCACGCTGGAGCCGGCGGAGTCCGTTGCGGCACTGATCGAGCGGCTGGAATCGCTCGAGCGACGACTCTCGGGGGGGCCCGCGAGTGCCGTGGGTGGTGCGCCAGCGCGCGCGGCTGCTCCCGTCTCGGGCAGCCGAACGCACGGCTTCGTCGCACCCCACGTCGCGCCGGCGGTCGCCGCGCCATCGCCAGTGGCTTCGCCTCGTGCGACGCCGAGCGCCGCCTTCACGCCGCCGCGCGCCAGCGTCGCCTCGCCGATGGTGCCCGCCATGGCGGAACCCGCCGCCCCGGTCGCCACGCTGCCGCCGTCGTTCGGCGCGCCCACGGCCAGCGCCGTCGCTGAAGCCCAGCTGGACGGTGCCATCGAGGACAACTGGAAGCGTGCCATCACCGCGGTCAATGGCCGCAAGCGAATGCTGGGGGCATTCCTCGAGGAAACACGGCTGGTCGGCCTCGCGGGCGGTGCGCTCGTGCTGGCCATGGACGACCTGCATCGCGCCGTGGTGGATGCCCCCGAGCACCGCGCCATGGTTCAGGAAGAACTCGCGCGCACGTTCGGTCAGCCGCTGGAGCTGCGTTGCACGCCGGGCGAGCCCAACACACACGAGACGCGAACTGCGAAAGCGGATAGTCTCAAGCCCTTGATCGATCGAGCCATGCAAGTGTTCGACGGCGAGGTCATCGACCGCGCCCCACGCGCAGGAGATCGCAACACATGAAGAGCTTCGGCGACATGATGAAGCAGGCCCAGAAGATGCAGAAGAGCATGGGCGAGCTCCAGGAACAGCTGGTCGAACTCCGCTACGAGGCCACTGCCGGCGGCGGCATGGTGAAGGCCATCGTGGATGGCAAGCAGATGGTGCGCGAGATCAAGCTGAGCCCCAAGGCCCTCGAGGAGAAGGACGTCACGCTGATCGAGGACCTCATCATCACCGCGATCGGCGAGGCGCAGCGCACGTCCCAGGAGAAGATGGCGGAGGCCTATTCCAAGGTCACCGGCGGCTTCAACATGCCGTTCTGACGTGCCCTCCATGCCCTGCAGCCCCTCACGCCCGCCCGAACCCCCGCCAGCCGCCGCGCACTGCGCGCGCATGTCTCCCGCGCCGGTCGCCGGTGTGGCTCAAGCCTCTCTCGCCGCGGCCCGCGGCGTGAGTGCCAGCTAGCCCCGTGTACAGTTCCAAGTACCTGGAGCTGCTGATCGAGGAGCTCGAAAAGCTCCCCAGCATCGGCTTGAAGAGTGCCCAGCGCCTGGCACTGCACCTGCTGCGCGTGCCCAAGGAGGACGCGCTGCGGCTCGCCGAGGCCATTCGCGCGGTGCGCGAGCGCGTCGGGTTCTGCACCACGTGCGGCAACTTCTCCGAGACCGACCCGTGCGCGCTGTGCGGCGACCCGCGTCGTGATCCCCGCCTGCTGTGCGTCGTGGAGCAGCCGGTGGACGTGCTGGCGTTCGAGCGCACCGGCCAGTTCCCGGGTCGCTACCACGTGCTGGGGGGCGCTCTCTCGCCGCTCGAAGGCACCAGTCCTGAGCAGCTGCGCATCCGCGAACTGCTCGCCCGCATGCGTGGTGGTGAAGTGAAGGAAGTCATCCTCGCCACCAATCCCAACGTCAACGGTGAAGCCACCGCGCTCTACCTGTTCAAACTGCTCTCGCCGCTGGGTGTGCGCGTCACGCGCATCGCGCGCGGCGTGCCCATGGGCAGCGACCTCGAGTACTCCGACCAGGTCACCCTCGCGCGCGCCCTCGAAGGGCGCCGCGACGTCGAGTAAGTCACCACCATGGGCTACTACGGCGACGTCCTGCAGCTGGTGCTCGTGTTCGGGTTCGTGGGCCTGAATGGGTTTTTCGTCGCGGCCGAGTTCTCGCTGGTGACCGTG
>CAZADU010000086.1:0-7816 GCA_964483945.1 uncultured bacterium | reverse complement strand
GACGAGATGCGCCGCTCCGTCGCCACGATCCCCGGCGCCCAGGTGAGCTTCGGGCAGCCCATCAGCCACCGCATCGACCATATGATCTCGGGCAGCAAGTCGAACCTCGCGGTGAAGATCTTCGGTCCGGATCTCTCGGTCCTGCGCGACCTCGCTGCATCCGCCCAGAAAGTGCTCGCCGGAGTGCCCGGCATCGTGGACCTCGGCAACCAGGAGCAGGCTAGTGTGCCGCAGTTGCTGATCGACTTCGATCGGCCCGCGATGGCGCGGCATGGCGTCACGGCGGCGTCGCTCGCCCGCACCGTCGAGGCCCTGTTCCAGGGCTCGGAGGTCGGACAGATCGCCGAGGGGGGCGTCGTCTCGCGTGTCGTGGTCCGCTATCCGGAGGAGCTTCGCCGCGATCGCGATCGCATCGAAAGCCTGCCGGTGACCACACCCGGCGGGCGCGTCCTGCCGCTGGCGGAGGTGGCCCGCATCCGCTTCGACCTGGGACCCAGCCTCATCCGCCGCGAGAACGTTCAGCGGATGGCCATGCTCACGGCCAATGTCGCCGGGGCCGACCTCGCCGGGACCGTCGAGGAGGCGGCACGCCGGCTCGACGCGCAGGTGGCGCTCCCGACCGGTTATCGCATCGTTTACGGCGGTCAGTTCGAGGAGGCGGCCTCCAGCGTGCGCAATCTCGCGCTGATCTCGGGGTTCATCCTGGTGGCCATGTACGGGCTGCTCTACGTGGCGTTCCGGCGCCACCGACACGCGACCATCGTGCTGGTCAACCTGCCTCTCGCCGTGATCGGCGGTGTGTTCGCGATCCTGCTGGGTGGCAGCGGGCTGAGCATCGCGGCGATGGTGGGCTTCATCACGCTGTTCGGCATCGCCACTCGAAATGGCGTGCTGCTCGTGTCCCACTACCAGCACTTGATGCGCGAGGAGGGGCTGTCCATCGAGGATGCGGTCCGCCGGGGATCGCAGGAGCGACTCGCGCCGGTGCTCATGACCGCGCTCGCCGCCGGTCTCGCGCTGATCCCCCTGGTGATCGCGGGAGGGAAGCCCGGCAACGAGATCCAGAGTCCCATGGGGCAGGTGATCCTCGGAGGTCTCGTGACCTCGACCTTCCTCAACATGGTGCTGGTTCCGGTGCTGTTCCTGCGCTACGGCGAGCGCCGGTCCAAGCCGGGGGAACTCGATCCGGCCTGAGCGGCCAGGAGTCTTCGCGGCACTCGGGCGCCCCAGTGGGGCACCTCAGTGTTCGTGCCGGTGATGGAGGTCCGGCGCGTGCGGGTGCGAGTGGGTGAGAGGCCCGTGCTCGTGCGCACGGGCTCGATCATGTCACGCAGCCACTGCGGCGAGTCGACCTCATCGAGGCGCTTGGCGAAGCTCGCCACTTGCCCAGTGCGGGGCCTGAGACCCTCACGACGCAGCAATGCTCGCAGCAGTTGCACTTCTCTGACGCGCGTGCGCACCAGGAAGTCGTTGTCACGCAATGCCCCGCTTGCGGTTGGCGCCGCAGGCGGGGCTTCGTCTTGTGGCCAGGAGGGGACAGCAAGGGACAGGAGTGGACCTTGAACAGGCGACCAATCGGCGACCAAGCTCGATCAGAACGCTGATAAGGTCCAGCCTGCCTACGAGGGCTCACGACTTCGCATCACCCTTCAGTCCCGAGGTGCCCGAGATGAAATGAATCACTCGCGAGAACGTGCACGTCGACCGTGTTGCCTGCCCCTGGCTGACCCGCCGTTTCGTGGATCCGGACGCCGAGTTCCTCTTCGTGCCCGCAGACCAGGTGAAGGCGGTCGCGGAACGGGAGGGAGCGATGCCGTACGACGTGAAAGGCGTTGAGCTTGGACACCACGGCAAGGAGTGTTCGTTCGATGCGATCGTGAAGAAACACGCTCTGGCTTCGAACCGCGCCCTCGTGCTCCTCGCGAAGATCGTGAACGGTGCGGACACGGACAACTCGCTCTGGAACCAACCTGAGTCTGCCGGCCTCAAGGCGATCGCCAAGGGCTTTCGTGGACTCGGCTACAAGGACGACCAAGAAATCAACGCCGCCGAGGGGATCGTCTACGACGCGCTCTACGCGTACTGCCAGCAGATGGTGGAGCAGGGCCGGCTCGAGGGGGCGTTCCGGTGAGCCGTACTGGGCGCGTCCGCACCACCGGCTTCCAGTGCCGGCGCCCAAGCAATGGGGGGAAGGGCTAACGGGGACTCACGTCGTCGCTGGTGCCGGGCGGTCGCGATGCCAGCACCTTGTCGACCCGCTTCCCGTCCATGTCCACGACCTCGAGCCGCCAGCCTTCCCACTCCGTGAACTCACCGGCCGACGGTATACGACCCATCAGGACGAGCAGCATCCCGCCCAGCGTCAGGTAGCGGCCGAGTGCCTCCTCAGGCAGACCCGCCCAGCTGAGGTGCCGCTTCAGGTCGGAGACGGGGAGGGCGCCGTCGAGGAGCCACGACCCGTCTGGACGCTGGACCACCCACGATTCGTCGGACGCGGGTGCGCGGAACTCGCCGGTGATGTCTTCGAGCAGGTCGTGCACAGTGACCAGTCCCTGCACGGCGCCGTACTCGTCCACGATGAACGCCATCTGGCCCCCCGACGACCGGAACTGTTCGAGCATGGACATGGCGTTGAGCATCGATGGCACGAAGACAGGCGGATCCATTACCCCTTCGAGGTCGAGCGAGCCAGTCGAATGCAGCTGAAGCAGGAGCCTGCGAGTCGTCACGACGCCGATCACCTGCTCAATGCTCTCGCGGTACACGGGGTACCGAGCGTGATCCGAGGCCTGTATGAGCTTCAGGTTCTCCTCGAAGGTTCCCTCGATGTCGAGCGCGATGATGTCACTGCGGGGCAGCATGAGCGACGCAGGCGGGCGGTCGTCGAGACCAAACAGGTTTTGAACCATCCTCCGCTCCTGGTCTTCGATGACGCCGGCCTCCGAACCCTCGGCAAGCATGAGATGGATCTCCTCCTCGGTGACGGAGGGAGCCGAGGGGCGGTGCGCACCAAGCGCCCGCAGGATGAGATCGGTCGAGCCCGAGAGTAACCGGACGAACGGACCACTGACTGCTCCCAGCCCGAACAACGGGGTCGCCAGAATCCGAAGCAATGGCTCGGGATTGAGCTGGGCGATCCGCTTCGGCACCAACTCGCCGAATACGATGGAGAAGTAGGTGACCACGATCACGACGATCGCCGTTGCCACCACGTGACTCAGGCCGGGGGGGACTCCGACAACAGAACGGCTTCCATAAGGAACTCTTGACCTCCTGGTCCATGCCGCAGGCATTCGCAGACGAGTAGCGGCTCGACACCTGGCTGCAGCATAGCTGCAACTTGGTCTCGTCCATGGACACCCTCCCTCTGGGGCTTCACGATGCCCCAATCGGGTGTCCAGCGAAACCGGGAGGCGCACCAGCGGCAAGCGAGCAACAAAGCGATTGACAGCGCCCGTAGGACCGTGGAAAGGTGCCGCGACATGTTCGCCGCCTTGCGCTTCCTCGCCCCGGCCGTCCTCCTGGTCGCCTCGCTCGCCGGCCAGGCAGCCACTGGGATCGTCCTCGCGCATGTCGCGACCGACCACATGGTTGGGGACAGCCCCGTGGATCACGGGGCTGCAGACCACCACGCCGCCGATCATCAATCCGAGCCAGAACGCGAACACCGGGGCACGGAGGACGGCTCGGACCACACGCACCAGATCATCTCCGCGACGGCCGCCGCTCCCGCGCGAATCACTTGTCCTTCGATCGACGTGCAGCCGTGCCTAGCCGTCGTCGGACAGGGCCGCTTCGACCGCCCCGCCCCAAGCGCCCTGATCCACCTGGCGCTGCCCGTGCTGAGAGCCGGGCCACCCGAACCGCAACGGCACCCGATTCTCCTCCTCTGAACGCGCCGTCACTCGCTACGCCTCATTGGCCCGGCAAGTGGTCTGGCATGCCTATTTCGGAGGATCGATGGAGATTGGACAACTGGTGCTGTTGGCGACGCTCGCGCTCGCCCCGGCCGAACCCTCGGCAGGTCTCTTAGAGCAGTCGTTCCTCGACACGGCGATGCGCGATGAGCGGGTTGCGGCCGTGCTCGATGAACCGCTGGCGATCGCCCGCGCGAATCGCTCCCGCATGGGGACGCTCCTCAATCCCGATCTGTCGTTCGACCGCGAAGCCTTGGCTGGCGGGCCGCGGCAGGACACCTGGAGCCTGTCGTGGGTGCCGCCTCTTGACGGTCGCCACTGGGTGCAGGACCGCGCGGCTCGGGAAGGAGTCAAGGCCGCCGAGCAGCGTCAGGCGTTATCGCGTATCGAACTCCGGGCCCGACTCCGCGAGGCGTACGCGGCATGGGCGCTGGCCCGGGACGGGGCGGTGCTCAGCGAACGGCTCTCGGGCCTCGTCGACCGGCTGGCCCGCCGGGCCGAAGCGCAGGCGACACGCGGCGAAGCGTCGGTACTGGCATCGCGGCGCCTGCTGCTCGCACAGATCGAGGTCCGGGCCGAGGCGGCCCGTCTGGCCGCGGAGCTCGCGCATGCCCGGGGCCGGGTGCGTGCGTGGATGCCGGGGCTCACGGCGGATGCGGCGCCTGTGCGTCCTCCTTTGCCGCCGGCACCTGCCGACACTTCCATGTGGGCGGCGTCGCCGCACATCGCGGCGCTCGGGCATGACGTTCGCCAGGCCGAGGCGTTGGAGAACGCCACGGGCCGCTTCTGGTCGCTGCCCGAACTCTCGATCGGCCAGCAGACCCTGCGCGGCGATCTCGTCGACATGGAAGGCCCCACCTATGGTGTTCGCTGGGGGCTCCCGCTCTTCGACCGCCGGCAAGGCGATCGCACGGAGTCCCGCGCCCGGCTCGCCACCGCACGCGCACGTCAGGAACTCGACGGGGTACGCGTCCGCGAGGAGTTTACGGCGGCGCTCGCCGCCTACGCGACGTTGCGCGAATCCGCCGCGCTCGCCTCGGCAGCCGAACCGGTCGTGGAGCGAGTGCTCGCCAGTGCCGCGGCGATGTTCGAGGCGGGAGAGAGCGACGTGACCGACCTGCTCGAGACCTTGCGCGGAGTGCTCGGCGGCCAGCTCGCGGCACTCGGGTCCTACGGGGCGGCCCTGCGCGCCCACCGCGAACTCGAGGTCGCCGCTGGACGGCCACTGCCCTTGACCGAAGGAGACGAGAGATGAGCCAGACCGGCTGGATGATGAGCGCCGTCACTGCCCTCGCGCTCGTGGCGGGCGGCTGTGCCAAGCGCGGGGCCGAGCCACACGCGCACGATCAGGAACCCTGGGCGGTGACGTCTTGGGGCGAGCACTACGAGATCTTCGCCGAAGCCGACCCGCTGGCGGTGGGTGAGACCTCCAAGTCCCACACCCACGTCACGGTCCTCGAAGGGTTCCAGCCGCTCACCGAGGGCATCGTGACCGCGGTGCTGATCGACTCGACCGGTAGGCCCACCGCCTTCACTCAGCCGCAGGCGCTGCGTGCGGGGATCTTCTCGATCGAGATCAAGCCTCAGGTCGCGGGAACGTTCGACCTCATGTTCCGTGTCGAGGGCAAGGCAGGCACCGAAGAGATCCGCTCGGGCCGGGTGCAGGTGGGTTCGCACGACTCCCCGGGGGGCCTCGTCGAAGCACCGGCTTCACCGGACCCGCCCTCCGAGACCCGAGCGGCCGAGCGGGGCGGCGATCCGGTCAGCTTCCTCAAGGAGCAGCAGTGGCGCATCCCATTCGCCACCCAATGGGCACAGGCGGGCTCACTCCATCCCTCGGTGAGCGGCCCCGCCCGCATCCGTACGGCTGCAGGCGGCGAAGCAGTACTCACCGCGCCGCTCGATGGCGTCGTCGCGGCGTCGCGCCGACTCTACGTGGGGCTGGCCGTGTCCCGCGGCGGTTCCGTCGTGGAGCTACGTCCCCGTGCCGCCTCGGGTCGGAGCTTCGCCGAGATCGAGTCCGAGTCGAAGCTGGCGAGCGAGCGGCTGGCCCGCCTCGAGGAACTCTTCGCGGCGGAGGCCGTGAGCCGGGCCGAGCTGGACCGGGCGCGTGCGCACGCCGCCACGCTGCGTGCCGAGCGCGATGCCGTGAGCGGCACCGGGCGCTCGGTGGCTGTGAGAGCTCCGTTCAGCGGACAGATCGCCGAAATCATGGTCACTCCCGGCGAGGCGGTCGCCGCCGGCGCGAGTCTGGCGCGTCTGGTCCAGACCGACCCAGTGTGGGTGGAAGTCGGATTGCGCCCCGAGGTCGCCGGCTCGCTGGCGGCACCACCTGCGGGCCTCGTGATCCAGGGCGGGCCGGGGCAAGCGCCGGTCAGCTTCGCCGCGCGATCGGTGCGACTGGTCTCGCGCGCCCCCGAGGTCGATCGGGCCACAGGCCTCGTACAGACGATCATCGAGGTGCGCGGCGCTCAAGGGCTGCGCGTCGGGACCGCTGTGCAGGCGGAGGTGTTGCTCCACGGAGAGCGCCCCGGGATCGTGGTACCCGCAGAAGCGATCGTGGACGACGCGGGGGTCCCGGTCGTGTACGTCCAGCCGGGAGGGGAGAGCTTCGTGCGACGCGAGGTGCGGATCATCGGACGTCAGGGCAATCGCGTGCTGGTCGAAGGTGTCTGGCCCGCCGACCGGATCGTGACGCTGGGCGCGGCTGCGATTCGCCGTTCCGCTCAGATGTCCTCGGGTGAAGTCGAAGGTCACGTCCACTAGCCGGCGGAGGCAACATGCTCAATTCCATCATCGCCGGCTCGCTCAAGCACCGCATCCTGGTGCTCGCGGCGTCGGCAGTCCTGCTCGTCGCCGGGCTGTTCGTCATCCCCGGCATTCCGGTGGACATCTTTCCCGACCTCACCGCGCCGAGCGTCACGGTCATTACCGAGACCCGCGGCATGGCGCCCGAGGAGGTCGAGCTCCTGGTCACGTTCCCGCTCGAGTCCGCCTTGAATGGTGCATCCGGCGTGCGCCGGGTCCGTTCGGTCTCGGCGGCCGGCATCTCGGTGATCTGGGTCGAGTTCGAGTGGGGGCAGGACGTCTATCGTGCACGCCAGGTCGTCACCGAACGCCTGCAGGGTGTCGCCTTGCCGGCGACCGTGGAGGCCCCGGAACTCGGGCCGGTCAGCTCGATCATGGGGGAGATCACGTTCATCGCGCTCACCTCCACGAGCCCCGAGATCGGGCCGATGGAACTTCGGCACACGGCCGAGACCACGCTGCGGCGTGCGCTCCTGGCGATCCCAGGCATCTCGCAGGTCAAGCCGATCGGCGGCGACGTGCGCGAGTTCCAGGTCCAGGTCGATCCCCAACGGTTGGCGCAGGTCAGCGTGACGCTCGACCAGGTGGCGGAAGCGCTGAATGACGCCACTCGCGATCCCGCCGCCGGGTTCCACATCGATCAGGGCCAGGAATACCTCGTGCGCGGTCTGGGCCGCGCCCGAGGCGCTGAGGACCTGGCCGCGGCCGTGATCGAATCCCGCGGAGGCATCCCGATCACGGTCGGGAGCATCGCGGACGTTCAGCCGGGGCCCGAGCCCAAGCGCGGCACCGCGTCCTACCGGACGCAATCCGCCGTCATCTTGAGCGTGCAGAAGCAGCCCGGAGCGAACACGCTGGCGCTCACGCGCGAGATCGACGGAGCGCTCGAACGGCTCGGTCGCACGCTTCCTGCCGGGGTGAAGATCGAGAAGGAGAACTTCCGCCAAGCCGAGTTCATTGAAGTGGCGATCCACAATGTCACCGCGGCACTGCGGGATGGTGCGATCCTCGTCGTGGCCATCCTGTTCCTGTTCCTCGGGAACCTTCGCACCACGTTCATCATGGCGCTCGCGATCCCACTCTCGCTGGTC
>CAZADU010000085.1:0-3383 GCA_964483945.1 uncultured bacterium | reverse complement strand
ATGACCATCCCGCTTCGCATCGCGTTCCAGGGCGCCGCCCGTACAGTCACGGGCTCGCGCCACCTGCTGTCCTGGGAGGGGATGCGCTGGCTGTTCGATTGTGGTCTCTACCAGGGCCATCGCGACGAGGCCGAGGCCGTGAACCGCACGTTCAAGTTCGCACCCGCGGAGCTGGATGCCGTCATCGTGTCGCACGCGCACCTGGACCACACCGGCAATCTGCCGACACTGGTCGCACAAGGTTTCGCCGGGCCGATCCACGCCACCGCACCCACCATCTCGTTGTCGCGCGTCATGCTGCCCGACAGCGCGTTCCTGATGGAGCGCGACGTCGACCACGTGAACCGCCACCGCCGCTCTCGCCCGGTGCGCGAGCCGCTCTACACCATGAGCGACGTCAACACCGTGCTCGAGCGCTTCGAGTCGCACCGCTACCACGCACCGTTCGAGCCGTTCCCGAGCGTGAAGGTCACCTACCACGACGCCGGGCACATCCTCGGCTCGGCCACCACCGCGTTCGAGTTCGAGCGTGACGGTCGCCGGTTCTCGCTGTTGATGGGTGGCGACCTGGGGCGGCCCCACCGGCCGATCCTGCGCGACCCCGAGCTGCCGCCGGGCCCGGACGCGCTGGTGCTCGAAAGCACGTACGGTGACCGGCTGCACGCCGACGACGAGACCACCGAGCGCGACCTGATCGCGGTGGTGAAGCGTACCCTCGCGCGCGGCGGGCGCCTGGTGGTTCCCGCGTTCGCGGTGGGTCGTACGCAGGAGCTGGTGGCGGTGCTGCACGGGCTGTTCGAACGCGGGCTGCTGCCCGAGGTGCCCATGTACGTGGACAGCCCCATGGCACGCGAGACGACCGGCGTGTTCCGCCGCCACCCGGAGTGCTTCGACCCGCACACCGAGAAGCTGTTCCGCGAGCAGGACGGCGCGCCGTTCGGCTTTTCGCGGCTGCGCTATGTCACCAGCGTCGAGGAGTCGCGCGGGCTCAACGAGCTGCGCTCACCCTGCATCATCATCTCGGCTTCGGGCATGTGCGAAGGCGGTCGTGTCGTTCACCACCTGCAGCATGCGCTCGGGGATTCGAAGAACACCGTGCTGTTCGTGGGCTACCAGGGCAACGGCACGCTGGGCCGGCGACTGCGCGACGGCGCCGAGAACGTGAACGTGTTCGGCGAGCCGGTGCGTGTGCGCGCCGAGATCGCCGCCCTCGATGGCTTCAGCGCGCATGCCGATCAGGCCGAACTGCTCGACTGGGTCACACGCCTTTCGCCGGTGCCGCGCACGATCTTCCTCGTCCACGGAGAACTGGCGCCGGCCGAGACACTGGCCGCGCTGCTGCGCGAACGCACGGGTGCCACCGTGCATATCCCCGAGAAGGGGCAGGAGTTCGATCTGTGGACGTGACCGAGCCTCGCTACCAGGTGGGCCAGCGCCTGCACCACCCGCTGTTCGGGGATGGGCTGATCGTGGAGGTCCACACCGACCGCGGGCGGGAGATGCTCGAGGTCGTGTTCGACGGACAGCTGCGGCGGCTCTCGGCCGTGCGCGACTGGGAGATCGTGGACGGCGCCGCACCGCACCTGGCGGCGGTACCGCGCGAGCTGGGCGAGGATGGCGAAGCCGAGGAACTGGACGGCGAGCCCGTGCACGTCGGGCGGCCCGCGCCACCGCCGCGGCGCCACTGGCACCTGCAGGGCGACGAACTGCTGCGGGCGTGGTTGGAGAACGCCCCCCAGCCGCAGGCGCATTTCGACCTGCGCGCCGATGCCGAGGCGTGGGCGGGCTGGGCCAGTGCTGACCGCCTGCTGTCGCTCGACTCGCTGCGCGGCGTGGAGCGCTTCCCGCATCAGGAGGCCGCCTGCCTCAAGGTGCTGCGCGACTTCGGCGGGCGCGGCATCCTCGCCGACGAAGTCGGCTTGGGCAAGACCATCGAGGCCGGCATCGTACTCAAGGAGTACATCCTGCGCGGCGCGGTGCGCACCGCACTCGTGCTGGTGCCGGCATCGCTGTGTGAGCAATGGCGTGCCGAGCTGTGGGAGAAGTTCGAGCTCGACTTCGTGGTCTCACGCGGGCCCTCCGGCCAATGGGGCCGCCACCCGTTCGTGATCTCGTCGCTGGAGACTGCCCGCCACGAACGCCACCGCAAGCGCGTGCGAGGAGCGGACTACGACATGGTGGTGTGCGACGAGGCGCACCGCCTGCGCAACCACCTGACGCTCGGCTGGAAGTTCCTGAACGACCTGAACCCGCGCTACCTGCTGCTGCTCACGGCGACGCCGGTGCAGAACGACCTGCGCGAGCTCTACAACCTGGTCACGCTCGTACGCCCGGGCACCGTCGGCACGTTCTCTCAGTTCCGGCGCGACTTTCTGTCGGGGCACGACAAGCGCACGCCGCGCAACACGCCTCGCCTGCGCCGGCTGCTGAAGAGCGTCATGATCCGCACGCGGCGAAATGACACGCAGCTCATGTTCGCCCCGCGCAAGGTGGAGACCGTGTGGGTGCCACAGAACCCGGTCGAGCGACAGCTCTACAAGCAGGTCAGTGAATTCGTGGCGCAGTCGGTGCACGCGGACCACGGCCACCCCGGCCGGCCGCACTACTTCACGCTCATGGTCCTGCAGAAGGAGATGGGCTCGTCGTGGGCCGCTGCGGTGAGCACGCTGGAGAAACTGGGCGCGCACGCCGATGGTCTCGACCCCAAGCGCGTGCGCGGCTTCGCCGAGCGTGCTCGCGCCACCGCCAACGACGCCACCAAGATCCGCGCGCTGCTGCGTGTGGTGGCGTCCCTGAAGGGGGAGAAGGCCATCGTGTTCACGCAGTTCCGCGCCACGCAGGACGCCATCCTCGAGGCGCTCAAGGGCGAGGACGTGCTGACGTCCGAGTTCCACGGCGAGATGAGCTGGCAGCACAAGGAGGAAGCGCTCGACCACTTCCGCAATCACCAGCAGGTGCTGGTGAGCACCGAGGCGGGCGGGGAGGGGCGGAATCTCCAGTTCGCACGCGTGGTCATCAACTACGACCTGCCGTGGAATCCCATGCGCGTCGAGCAGCGCATCGGCCGCGTCCACCGGCTCGGGCAGGAGCACCCGGTGCGGGTCGTGAACCTGGTCTCGCGCGGCACGGTCGAGGCTTACGTGCTGGAGATACTCGACCGCAAGATCCGCATGTTCGAACTGGTCGTGGGCGAGATGGAGGAGATCCTCGGCGCGTGGCAGATCCAGGGCTCGTTCGAGGACGAGGTGTTCCGCCGCTGGACCGAGTCGTCCGCACCACACGTGCGCAAGCGACGCTTCACCGAGCTGGCGCAGCACCTGGTGACGGCGCGCAAACTCTACCAGCAGCAGCGCGACAGCCAGAGCATGCTGTTCCACAGTGCC
>CAZADU010000084.1:0-2647 GCA_964483945.1 uncultured bacterium | reverse complement strand
CTGGGGAGTGAGCCGACCACGTCACCGCGGCGCGGGTGAGACGGCTGCAGGTGCGCCCGCCGGCGTGCGCGTCCACTCGCTCGCCAGCAGGCCCATGAGCAAGGTGTCGGAGATCTCGTCCCCGACCTGCCAGCGTTCGCGCAGCAGTCCCTCGCGTGCGAATCCCAGCCGCTCGAGCGAGCGAACCGAAGCAAGGTTGCGTGGGTCGATGTCCGCCTCGAGCCGGCGCAGCCCGAAGGGGCCGAACGCGTAATCGATCACGGTGGTCAGCGCCTCGTGCATGAAGCCCTGGCCCCAGTGGCGCCGCGCGAGGCCGTAGCCGATCTGCGCGCGGGCGCACTGTTCATTGAACTCGAAGAGCGACAGGTGGCCGAGCATCCCGTCGTCCTGAGCGCGGCAGATCGACCAACGCAGCGCGTCGCGTGCGCGAAAGTAGCCCTTGGCGCGCTCGACGGACGCCACCGCTTCGGAGAGTTCCCGCATCGGCGGCTTGCTCCAGTAGCGCATCGCCACCGGGTCGCTCTCCATTTCGAAGACTGCCTCGATGTCGCGATCCGACGCCTCGCGCAGCACGAGGCGAGCGGTGGTGAGCGTGGGGAACGCGTCGGGGAATTGCATGGTCGGCCCTCTGTGAGTGTCGGGAGTCAGCTTAACCGACTGCGAGTCCGACTCAGTGCTGGTCGAAGGCGATGGCGAGGCCCAAGCGGCCCGTCCAGGTCTCGACGGGCCCGTGCACGACGACAAAGTGGGAGTTCGGATAGTCGCCCTCAACGCCGGGTGGACCCACGTAGTCCACCGCGCCGAGACGGCGGTAGTCGAACTCGCCGGTGATCGCCCAGCGCTTGGTTCCGGGCACCCGAAGCCGTGTGCCGATTCCCGCCGACCAGGCGAACCCATCCTCGCTCGGCGGCAGCCCCGGTACATCGGCTTCGATCAAGGGGTAGCCGTCGCCCAGCTTTTCGGTGGGCGAGATGCGCCCGAGCCCGCCCATGGCGTAGAGGTAGAGCAGGCTGCTGACGGGCAGCGGATTCCACTGTACACCGATCATGGCCCACATCAGGCTGCTACCCGTGTCCACGTTCAGATCGTCCACCCAGATCCCATTGGGGTTGTTGACGAGAATGCTGTCCACACTGCTTTCGTGGGTGGCGGTGCCGAACTCGAATCTTGGGTGCAGCGAGCCGCGAGGCCGTACGTAGGTGAGTACGAATCCGAATCCCAGCCCGCGCTCGGAGCTCGGGGGCTGGAACTCACCCGTGGGCCACGAGAGCAGGAACTGAGAACTCATCCAGACCGTGCCTTCAGTTGACTCCTGGGGTTGCGCCGTCACCGGGAGCGGCGCCGGGGCCGCGGATGTTCCGGGCGGTTGCGCTTGCTGCAAGCTATCGACCACCGGTGTCTCGACGGTCCCCGAGTCGGCCGCGAGGAGACGCCAAGCGTGGCTTCTGACGTCCTGCTGGAACTGCATTCGGGAGTTCATCGGGCGGCCCGTGAGCGACTGGGAAGCGATTGCAGCGTGAGCGGGCACAGTCAGGAGTGAAATGAACAAGATGATGAACTGTCGCGACTTCGCGGCGCGCTTTGTCGCGATATGCGACACACGCAGCGGAAGGATCGGTAGGAAGGAGTCCATAAGGTAGCTTGGACCATAGATCCATTGTGGCGACTGTCCATGGCTATCTTCGGATCGAGCGGCCGTCGGGGGGCGAAGGTCGTTCCCGCGTGAGATTCCCAACGGTCGATGAGGCGCGCTCGCTTGAGTGTGGGCGCGAAATCATGAATTGCAGCGCGGCCTCGCGTGGCCCCGTCGGAGAGTCGCTATCGTGCTCACGCGAACGGCAGTGCGAGATCCCACTCGGAACCGGAGGTCAAGATGAAGGCCATGCTCGCATCGATCCAGGACACTCTCGTCAAGGGCGTCTTCCTGCTCGCACCGCTCATGGTGTTCGGCATGCTCATTGCGAAGGCTCTCGGCATGATCCGCGGCCTGGTCGAGCCGATCGCGAGCCGCATGGGACACGTGGCTGGAATCTCGATGCCGGCGCTGCTCGCGACCACGGTCCTCGTGCTCATGTGCTTCCTGGCGGGGCTGATCGCGAGGACGCGGGGCGCTCGCGGGATGATCGGCTGGCTGGAATCCACGGTGCTCACGCACATCCCGGGGTACGCCTACCTGAAGGGGATGGGCGAGAGCGCGGTCGGCGTCGAGGGTGGCTCCGCTTACGAGCCCGTGCTCGCGCGGATCGAGGACGCGTGGCAGCTCGGGTTCATCGTCGAAACGATCGAGCCGGGCCAGTACGCCGTCTATGTGCCCGGTGCGCCGAGTCCGTGGTCGGGTTCGGTCTACTTCATGGCCGAGGAGCGGATCAAGCGGGTCGAGCTGCGTCTCAGCGAGGTGCAGGGCTGCCTCAAGCGCATCGGCATCGGGTCGGGCGCGTTGCTGCGCGGGAAGTTGTGAGGCATGTGGTCGGTGGACGCCATGCGGCTGACGCCGGGCTCTCGCGCAGTCGAGGTCTTGTGTATGCTGCCACGAATCGTTCTTGGCGCGGACTCGCCTCGCACGTGGAATGGCTTCGGGCCGTCCACCCCGCCAGCTTTACTGATCCATGCAATGGAGTTCGTGTGCCAAGACTCGAAGTGAACCTCG
>CAZADU010000083.1:0-6974 GCA_964483945.1 uncultured bacterium | reverse complement strand
ATGGCGATGAACAGCGACTCGCCGTGCAGTCCGAGCACGGTCACCGCGCCGTCGCCGCTGCGGCCCAGGAACGACGGAGCGCCGTCGGCGCCACGCGGGATGAGCGCGGCAAAGATGGCGGGCAGGTCCGGCTGCGACAGCATCATCTGCAGGCCGAAGCAGATGCCGATCGTCGCCACGAGCATGATGATGAAAGCCTCGAGTCGGCGAATGCCGAAGCGCGAGAGCGCCAGCAACAGCAACACGTCGAACGCGGTGATGAGCACACCGAAGATCAAGGGGATGCCGAACAGCAGCTGCAGGCCGATCGCGGAGCCGAGCACCTCGGCGAGGTCACAGGCGATGATCGCGAGCTCGCACAGGATCCACAGCGGCATCACGAGGAAGCTCGGGTAGAAGTCACGGCACGCCTGCGCCAGGTCGCGCCCGGTGACGACGCCGAGCCGAGCGGACAGCGTCTGGAGCAGCACGGCCATGAGATTGCTCATGACCAGCACCCACACGAGCTGGTAGCCGAACTTGGAGCCGCCGGCCAGGTCGGTGGCCCAGTTGCCCGGGTCCATGTAGCCCACGCTCACGAGGTAGGCGGGGCCCGCGAACGCCAGCATGCGGCGCAGCCAGCTGCGAGTCTGCGGCAGCCGGACACTGCCGTGCACCTCGGACAGCGACTTGTCGTCGTGGGTCATGCCCGCGCCCGCGGCAGCGGCTCGATCATCACACCGTCCAGTCCCTCGCGGCCGCTCACCATGCGTCGACCGGCGATCTCGATGGTGAACACGCCGTCGGCGTCGTTGGCCTCGACCATGCGCACCTTGGCACCCGGCACGAGCCCGTTGCGCTTCCAGCGCGCGAGCCGGCCGCGCACACCGCCGCCACGCACCTCGCGCACCAGCGCGCGCGCGCCGGCGGGGAGCGCGGCGAGCGGGGCGAGACGGCGGCGGGCGAGACGACCGTGGCGATCGGGGATGGGGTGGCCGTGGGGGTCTTCGGTCGGGTGCTCCATGAAGCGGTCGAGCGCGTCCAGCACGCGGTCGCTGACGTGGTGCTCGAGCTCCTCGGCATCCTCGTGCACCTCGCTCCAGTCCAGTTCGAGCACGCGCACGAGGAAGGTCTCGAGCAGTCGATGACGTCGCAACACGAGCAGTGCGGCACGCTCGCCGGCAGGCGTGAGCTTTGCAGGCCCGCGCGGGCCGGTCTCGACCAGCCGCTCCTCGGCGAGCCGCGCCAGCATGTTGCTCACACTCGGCGCCGACACTCCCAGGTGCCTCGCCAGCGCCGAGCCGGACACGGACTCTCCGGCCCCGAGTTGCAGCAGGGCCTTGAGGTAGTTCTCGCGAGAACGGCTGACGGTGTGAGCGCTTCCGGGCATGCGACAGATCCTCCGGATATTAGTCTCGGCTAAGATTACATTTTGCCTGAGCTAATGTCGAGCGGCGCCCACGCGCCCCCGGCGTGGCCGCGTGATCTGCACGTTGGGGCTCCCCACCGGTGGTCAGTGGGCGCTGCGCCGCGAGGCCGCGAGTCGTCGCGGTCGAGCCACGCCGAGGCCTGCCGCCGAGCGCGACACGCGCGTGGAAACGGCAGCGCATACGGCGTTTGCCCGCCCCGCCGCGGCTCGGCTAGGCTCCGTCGGCTGTTCCCAAGACCCCCTCCCGGAGTCCCCGCGATGCCGCAGATGACCATGGTGCAGGCCATCACCGACGCGCTGCGCCTGTCACTGCGCGACGACCCCCGGGTGGTCGTGCTCGGCGAGGACGTGGGCTTGAACGGCGGCGTGTTCCGGGTCACCGAGGGGCTGCAGGCCGAATTCGGCCCCGAGCGCGTGCTCGACACCCCGCTCGCCGAGAACGGCATCGTCGGCGGCGCGATCGGCATGGCGCTCTATGGATTGAAGCCGGTGGCCGAGATCCAGTTCGTGGACTTCATCTACCCGGCGTTCGACCAGATCGTCTCGGAGCTGGCCAAGTTCCGCTGGCGTTCGGGCGGGCAGTACAGCTGCCCCGTGGTGGTACGCGCGCCGTTCGGCGGCGGCATCCGCGGCGGCCTCTACCACTCGCAGAGCCCCGAGGCCTACTTCTGCCACACGACCGGGCTTCAGGTGGTGATCCCCGCCACGCCGAGCGACGCCAAGGGGCTGCTGCTCTCGGCGATCCAGGGCGAGGACCCGGTCATCTTCCTCGAACCCAAGCGCCTCTACCGGAGTGTCAAGGAGGACGTCGCCGAGGGCACGTTCACCACGCCGATCGGCAAGGCGCGCGTCGCGCGCGCGGGCGAGCACGTCACGGTGCTCACGTACGGCGCAATGGTGGCGGTGTCGGTCGAGGCCGCCGAACAGGCGGCCGCGCGCGGCTGGAGCGTCGAAGTGCTGGACCTGCGCACGCTGCTGCCGCTCGACACCGAGGCGGTGCTGGCAAGCGTGCGGCGCACCGGGCGCGTGGTCATCGTGCACGAGGCACCGCGCACGTGCGGCTACGGTGCGGAGTTGGCCGCGATCGTGGCCGAGCAGGCGCTCACCTCGCTGCAGGCGCCGGTCTCGCGCGTGACCGGCTACGATACGCCGTTCCCCTACACGCTCGAACACACGTACCTGCCGGACGCCAGACGCGTATTCGCGGCGCTCGAGCATGTGATGAGCTTCTGAGGAGCCGGCCATGCTCGTGATCGTCTGGGAGTACATGGCGCGGCCCGACCGGCTCGAGGAGTTCGAGGCGTTGTACCGCCCCGACGGCGAGTGGGTGGAGCTGTTCAAGCGCAGCCCCGGGTTCCTGAGCACCACGCTCATGCGCGACACGCGTGACCCGCACCGCTTCGCGATTGCCGACCGCTGGCTTTCTGAGGACTCATACGAGTCATTCAAGCTCGACTTCGCCACCGAGTACAAGACCCTGAGCGAGCGTGGCGAACGATTGCACCGCGCCGAGCACCTGATCGGCCGCTTCCACTTCGTGGAGTGAGCGAGGAGACCATGGCTGCGACGACCCGCGTGACGTACGAGGTGAAGCTGCCGGACATCGGCGAAGGCGTGGCCGAGGGCGAGGTCGTGCGCTGGCTGGTGAAGCCGGGCGACGCGGTGAAGGAGGACCAGCCGCTGGTCGAGGTGATGACCGACAAAGCGAGCGTGGAGATCCCGTCGCCGCGCACGGGCACGATCGCGGCGGTTCATGTCGAGGAAGGTGCGATCGTGCCGGTGGGTACGGCACTCGTGACGATCGAGGTGGCCGGCGGCGCGACCGCGGCCGCCGCCACGATGCACGCTGCCGCCGCTGCTCCCGCTCCCACGACGACCGCACCCGCGGCCACTGCCGCGGCGGCGGCCCCCGCCGCCAACACCCGCGTCGAGGCCACGCCCGCGGTGCGCGCGCTCGCCAAGGAGCTGGGTGTGACACTCGAGCGCGTCACGGGCACGGGTCCGGGCGGACGCATCACCGCCGAGGACGTGCGCGCCGCGGGTGGCGCGAGGCCGTCGCCGGCGACCACCGCTTCTGCCGCCGCCGCCGCGGCCTCAGCCTCCCCCGCTCCCACCCCGGCCGTCGAGGCTCCCGAGATCGGCGTGACGCGCGTGCCGCTGCGTGGCCTGCGGCGCAAGATCGCCGAGCACATGCGCCACTCGCTCTCGACCACGGCCCAGTTCACGTTCGTGGCCGAGTGCGACTTCACCTCCATGGTGGAGCACCGCGCGCAGGTGGCACCGCGTGCCGCGACCGCGGGTGTCAAACTCACGTTTCTCGCTTATGTGTTCCGCGCGCTCCCGGCGGTGCTCAAGCAATTCCCTTACTTGAACGCCTCGCTCGACGACGAGCGCCACGAGATCGTGCTCAAGCAGGCGCTCCACCTCGGGCTCGCGACCAACACGCCGGACGGGCTCACGGTGCCGATCCTGCACCACGCCGACCGCATGGGGCTGTTCGCGATCGCACGCGAGATCGAGCGTCTGGCCGCGGCCGCGCGCGACCACAAGCTCAAGATCGAGGAGCTGCAGGGCGGAACGTTCACCGTGACCAGCACAGGTGCGAAGGGCGGCGTGCTCGCCACGCCGATCCTGCACCACCCGCAGGTGGCGATCCTCGGAGTGCACTCGATCACCAAGAAGCCCGCCGTCGTGAAGGGCCAGATCGTGGCGCGTGACCTCGGCAACCTGTCGCTGTCGCTCGACCACCGCGTCGTGGACGGCGCGCTCGGCGCCGACTTCCTCTACGCGCTCATCGAACGGCTGCAGACTCCGTCTGCGTGGCTCGTCGAAGGAGACCTCGCGTGAACGTGGACGAGACGCTGCGCCAGGTCATCGACGATGACGGCCGCGAGATCGCCCCGCCGCCGAGCGTGCCGGACGCCGACCTGAGGGCACTCAGCCGCCACATGCTGAAGATGCGGCTGCTCGACCAGCGCATGCTGTCGCTGCAGCGCCAGGGGCGCATCGGCTTCTACGGTATGGCCACAGGCCAGGAGGCCTCGGTCACGGGCTCGGCCTACCCGTTGCGCAAGGGCGACTGGGTGTTCCACGCGCTGCGCGAGACGGGCGTGTGCCTGTGGCGCGGCACAAGCGTGCAGGAGCTCGTCTGCCAGCTGATCGGCAACTCGGGCGACGTGCTGATCGGCCGCCAGATGCCGATGCACTTCAGCGATCGCAAGGTGAACTCGGTGGCGTGGTCCAGCGTGATCGGCACGCAGCTGCCGCACGCCATGGGGGCTGCGTACGCGGCCAAGCTGCTCAAGCACGACACGGTGTGCGTCGGCTACATCGGCGACGGCGGGACTTCCAGCGGCGACTTCCACGCGGCCATGAACTTCGCGGCCGTGTGGAAGGTGCCCGCGGTGTTCTTCTGCCAGAACAACCAGTGGGCCATCTCGGTGCCGCTCTCGGCGCAGACGGCGTCCAGCAGCCTCGCGGTGAAGGCAGTGGCGTACGGCATGCCCGGGATCCGCGTGGACGGCAACGACCTGCTCGCGGTGATCGCCGCGCAGCAGGAGGCCGTGGACCGCGCGCGTGCGGGGGGCGGGCCCACGTTCATCGAGTCGGTGACGTTTCGCATGGGCGGGCACAGCTCGAGCGACGACCCGACGCGCTATCGCGATGCCGAGACGGTGAAGCTATGGGAACGGCGCGATCCGGTCGCGCGCTTCTCGACGTGGCTGCGCGGCAAGGGGCTGCTGTCGGACGCCGATATCGAACAGTGGACCACCGAGATCAACGATGAGATCTCCGCCGCCGTGACCGCCGCCGAGGCCATGGCAGCGCCGTCGATCGAGAGCATCTTCACGGACGTCTACTCCGAGATGCCCGCGCATCTGCGAGAGCAGCTGAAGTACGCGCAGGCGCTTGGGCTGGGCACGAAGTTCGAGGGCGCGTTCCCGCTGTGAGGGATGCGCTGCTCGTCGCACTCGGCGGCGCGCTCGGTAGCGTGCTGCGCTGGGCGGTGACGATCGGCGTGGCGCGCGCGACGCGCGAGCCAGCGTTCCCGTGGGGCACGCTGGTGGTGAACCTGGTGGGCTCGCTGGTGATCGGCGTGCTCTTGGGACTGGCGACCGACCGCGGCGCGCTCGCGGTGCCGGCGCGGCTGTTCCTGGTCACCGGCCTGCTCGGCGGCTTCACGACGTTCTCGGCGTTCAGCTGGGAATCGTTGGCGCTGCTGCGCGCCGGGCACGTCTGGGCCGCGGGCGGCTACGTCGCGGGCTCGGTGCTGGGCGGCCTCGCCGCCGCGGCCGTGGGCTGGATGGTCGCGACTAGAGTGGCGGCGTAGGCTCGGGAAGAGATTCCGCTTGGCGCGTCGCGTCAGGCGGCGAAGGTCCGGGCAGAGGCGTCGCGAATGCGCGCTGCGGCAGCAGCCGAGTGTGCGCGGGCGAAGGACGCTCTCGCCTGAGCTACCGCTTCATCGCCAGCGGGAGCTTGAGCTTCCTGCCCGGCGTGAGCTTCTCGTTCACCAGGTTGTTCGCCATCATCATCGCCGGCACGGTCGTGCCCCAGCGCCGCGCGATGCTCGCGAGTGTCTCGCCTTCGGCCACGATCACGGACGACGGACGGGTCGGAGGCGCGGCGGGTTTCGGTGCGGGCTCAGGCAGGGCGCTGGCCTTCGCCGCGGATGCAGCCGTGGTCGCAAGGACCATCGGCGCCATCGCGGCAGGCTCCGGGTTCGTTTTCGCAGGCGCATCCGGCGCGGACTTCGCGCTCGTTGGCACCGTCGCGGCAGCTGCCGCCGCGGCAGAGGCGGACTTCACCACCGGCGGCACCGGCGTGCTGTCTTTCTCACTAGAAGCATTCGCACTTGTGCTTGGCGTCGCCGACGCTGAAGCCGCAGGAATCGGCACCGGCGTCGCAGCAGCGGCAGCAGGAAATGGCACCGGCGCCGCAGCCGGCACAGGCGCGTGTGCCTTCTCCTCAGCCGCGCGCTTCTCCGGAACCGCGGGAGCGCTCATGCGCGCCGGCGCCGGTGCGCTGGAGGCGACGCCGTTGCTCTGGGGTGCCGGGGCCGAAGGCGATCCCGCGGTCATGCGCATCGCGCCCTCGCCGCTCGCACGAGCCGTCCCGCCGGGGCGGAACGTGATCCCGAGCCGATGCTCGCCCGCGCCTTCGCCGCCGTCGGGCATGAATGCGTAGTCCATCCACACCGAGCCCGCGCCGGTGCCCATGCCGAACGTGGGACCCGAGAGCCGTGCGGCGTCGGTGTTGCCGAGCTCGCTCCGGTAGCCGGCGCGTACGGCGAACTGACCACGCCACAGCCACTCGCCACCCAGGCGCAACGATCGATAGTAATGCGTCGGCGATTCGACATCGGCCGCCACGCGCAATCCGCGCGAAGGATCCTCGAACGACAGGCCGGCCGCGAGCACGCCCGGCAGGTCGTAGCGCACGCCGCCGTAGCTCATACCTCCACCCAGGTGGCGCGCGGCGAGCGCGAACCCGAACGGTCCGGCGTCGGTGCGCAGCCCGCCCGAAAACGCCACGCCCGAGCCCGAAGACCCGGCCAGCGATTCGTGCA
>CAZADU010000082.1:0-1706 GCA_964483945.1 uncultured bacterium | reverse complement strand
CGAGGCGACGTCACGATGGCGTTCGCGTTGCCCGATATTTCCCCGGCTCAGGTCGAGTTCGTGGATCTTTCGGGCCGTCGGATCCTCTCGCGTGAGCTGAGCGGCTTGGGCCGCGGGAGCCATGTCGTGAACCTGCCGGAGGCTCGCGCGCTTCCGGCTGGCGTCTACCTCGTGCGACTGACGCACGGTGGGCAATCGCGAGCGGCGAGACTTGTTGTCGTCCACTGACGCGGCAGCTGCGCGTACGCTTCCCTTGGTGCGGGTGCAGCGGCGCCCCCATGCGCGCACGCGAGCGCCGTCCGGGCCGGGTGCAGATGCCGCCCGCGTCCGGTTGGCGGATCCTGGCCAGGCTCAGTGAAGCCGCCGTCTCACAAGATCTCGTGGAGGCACTGCCAAACGGCAGTGCGAACGCGACACCCATGGCGCGACGCGCAAAGCGAACGGGGACGCGGCGAATCAGCTCCGCCGCGTCCCCACGCTGTTCGCTACCGGCCGAAAGCGGTCAGGTCGTCGTCGTCGTCGTCACCGTCGCGATCGTCGCGGGACTTCCCGCCGTTGACGATCACCTGCGCTCCGAGCGCCTGGGCTCCGGTGCCGCTCACGAAGCCCTTCGCGAACACCGTGTAGATCTTGCCCTCCTTGAACTCGACGCCGGGCAGCGGGAGAACCACCGTTCCCGTGCCGGCGAGCCGGACCTCGAGGTTGTAGGTCCCAGCCGGGAGAGGCGTGAAGGCCGTGTAGTCCTTGAAGGATTTGTTGCCGAACACGACCGGTCCGCCTGTCACCGCGACATCCACGGGCGGCGCGTCCGGAGACAGGTGGATGAAGCGGACGTGAGTATTGCCGGAGGCCGGCTTGGACAGATCATCCTCCACCACGAGCGGCTCGATGTTGGCGACCTGGTTCACCGCGAAAGCCGAGTAGTTCCGGCGTGAGACCAGTTTCACCTCTGCGTCGATGACCGTCGTGGACGTGCCGGCCACGTTGACGCGGACCCGGCGCTCACCTGAGCGCAGCGGCTCGTACTTGGTGTTGCTGGGATAGGCGAGCCCACGCGCCACCTTGTAGGAGCCCACGCGGATGTCGACGGCCGGGGCGTCCGGGGACGCGTGGACGAACATCACGCGCGAGAACCTGCCCTCGCGATAGGCGCGGGCTTCCTCGGCCTGGGCGGACTTCCCGAACGCGGTGGCGTCCGCGCCCGAGAGCGCCTCGGCGGACTGGGTGGACTCGGGTGCGAGCACGTTGGGGCTGTTCTTGCTGCAGCCGCCGAGCAGGATCGGGGCGGCCAGCAGGGCGACGAACAACGCAGGGAGTTTGAATCTCATGGCGGCTACATCCTTCCGTGGTCCGGATGAGACAAGGCCTAGGGGGGGACCGAGTCAGCGACGCTTTGCTGCCGCCGGCGGATCCGGCGGTCGCTCCTTGAGATGAGGGAAGCGGTCGACGGGATTCGTCGGTTGCACATGTATTGAACAAGTCCATGTGTTCGTGACGCGCAAGCGCCGGGAGTTCAAGACAAGTAGCCATAATGGCCGTATTTGCTGGGCATAGTCGGCAGTTGGGATCAATCGCAGACGACTCCTAAACGTCCAATACCTGTGCAATCTAAACGACAAACGTCGCTCCAGCTTCATGCTCGCCAACGAGTTCGGCGAACGTAGATCGTGCCGGTCGAGGATCTCAGGAGTGGTCGCCATGAGGCA
>CAZADU010000081.1:0-2526 GCA_964483945.1 uncultured bacterium | reverse complement strand
CGTCGGCCGCCGCGGCCGATGCGCGTCGATCGGTAGAACACCGGACCATGCGACGTCAGCTTGACGAGCGCAGCCAGCAGCAGGAGCACCGGCGAAAGCACGAGCAGGGCGAGAGCAGCGCCGACGACGTCGAGCGTTCGCTTGCCGGCGCGGAGGTAGAGGCCCTGCGGCGCGGGGGTCTCGAACGGCAGGACGGCTGGCACGGCGCCGCTGGTCGCCGAAGCGCTCCACATCGAAGTCGCCGCCGCGCGGGGACGCGCGTGCCCGTTCGCGAAACCGCCCGCGTGCGTTCGCACGCGAGGCGTCACCGGCGCATGGGCGGTCACGGAGTGCAGCCGCACCATACGGGGCGTCGTGATGTCGGACGGCGTCTCCACCTTCGGCGAACCCTCGGTCTGGACTGTTTTCGCGCCGACGGGGAGCTCCCTGGCTGTGCCAGGGTCACCAGCGGACGCGAGAATGTCGGGCTCCATGACGGCTACTCTCAGTTGTCGTCGCCCATCAAAAAAGCCACGTGGCAGGCCAAAGCCCCGGGGCCGTTATGACACTCGCGTCATCAGTCCAGATAGGAACTGGGAGTGGACGAGTACGAGCGACTGGGGGGAAACCAAGATGTCGTGTCCTCAGAAGTCTGGCCCGGTCAGCCGGGCTTCCCGGCCGCCTCTCAGCGGCCCGAGGTAGAGCTCGTTTACTGCACACCCAGTTATCAAAGGTTCGTCGCGATGCTCTCCGGTGGGATCGAGGGTGGACGGGTGCTTCGTTTTCCATGTTAGCAATGCTCTGACTGCAGATTCAACCTCCGATTTGCTGACCATCGCGATCGGGACACCCACGACAGGCAAGGTTCAGTGGGGGTGAACCCGGTTCGCTCGGGCGTGGCCGGGCAGTGCATAGCGCCGCATCGGGATGGCGCTGCGGAGCTCGCCCGGAACTGGAACTCGACCTGTTGACCAGCTCAAAGGGGCTGGGCGACCGGGTCGGGCTCGGGCGAGCCTGGCGCTGCGTTCCGCGACGGTCGTGCGAACTGCGCGACCGGGCTCCGGCCGGGCCAGCGACCCGCTGCAGGGGTGTCGCGGACCGGCTCAGCGGCGCCCGCGCTCTTCGGTCTTCGTGCGCTGCCAGGCGACGGTTTCACGCAGGCCGTGCTCGAGCGTCATGTTCGGGACCCAGCGCAGCGTGCGGCGCGTCTTCTCGATGTTCACGACGCGGCGGCGGATGTTATCGATATCGCGCCGGTTCGTGTGCTCGGGCTCGGTGGTCACGCCGATGATCTTTCCCAGCACGGCCGCCAGTTCGTTCACCCGTGTCTCGACCCCGGTGCCGACGTTGAACACCTCGCCCAGCGAACGGTCAGATCGTGCCGCCATGAGCGTCGCCTCGACCGCGTCGTCGATGTACGTGAAGTCGCGCGTCTGATTGCCGTCGCCGTGGATCACGGGAGCGCGGCCATCGAACAGGCAGTCGATGAACTTGGCGACCACGCCGCAGTAGGGGTTCGCCGGGTCCTGTCCGGGCCCGTAGACGTTCGAGTAGCGCACCGCGGTGGAGGGCACGTCATAGCTCTCGAAGAAAGCCATGCAGTAGTTCTCGCCGCCCAGCTTGGAGACCGCATAGGGCGTGAGCAGCGACAGGTGGTCGTCCTCGTTGATGGGCAGGTACTTCGGATTGCCGTAGACCGAGGTGGACGACGTGTAGACGATGCGCTTCACACCGCCGTTCGTGGCGCGCGCAGCGAGCAGCACGTTGAGCGTGCCGCCGATGTTGGTCTCGAAGTCCTCGCGCGGGTTCTGGGTGGAGACCACGATGTTGCGCGCCGCGGCGTGAAACACCACTTCGGCCCCGGACACCAGCTTCTCGACGATGACCGGATCGCACACGGAACCCTGCACGAAATCGACGCCGGTGCGCGGCAGGTTCTCGATGCGCCCCGTGAACAAGTCATCGAGCACCGTGACGCGGGCGCCCTCACCGATCAGACGGCGGACCAGGTTGCTACCCACGAAGCCGGCGCCGCCGGTCACGAGCACGCGCGAGTTCTCGAGAGGGATCATGTGAAGTTCTCCGGGGAGGTCAGTGCCGCAGGCCGAGCCGCAGGAAGACGAGCGGCCGGAGGATCCGCCAGCCGTCGCGGATCAGCCGCATCTTCGTGGTGCCGCGGCCATGGTAACGAACGGTGACAGGTGCTTCGTGCACGCGGTGCCGCCCGCGGATGACCTGGAACAGAAGGTAGGGCTCCAGCTCGTAACGGTCGAGCCAGCCCTGGTCGAGCCGGATGCGGGGATCGTCGAGCAGGGCGAGTCGGAACGCACGAAAGCCATTGGTGCCGTCGGTCGAGGGATAGCCGCTGGCCAGGCGGAACAGCAGCGGATAGAGGCGCGTGAGCATGCGCCGGTCGCCCGGGATGCCGGGCGTCGCTCCCCCCGGCAGCCAGCGGGAGCCCTGCATGAGATCTGCCTCGCCGGCGAACAGCGGCGCCAGGAGCCGGGGCAACTCGTCGGGTTCGTGCTGATCGTCGCCCGACAGGAT
>CAZADU010000080.1:0-1924 GCA_964483945.1 uncultured bacterium | reverse complement strand
TTGTCCTGACGAACCATTCGATTCAGGGCGGTAGACTCGCGCTACCGAAGGTCAGCCGATGAGGACAGGTGGGAGCCGGGCGGGAACCGCGCGTATCCGAACGAAAACCGGGAGGTACCCGAACGGAAGCCGAGCGGGAGCCGGACTGTCGGGAGGCAGGCGGTCGCCGGGCGGTTTGAGCGGGAACCGAACGGGAACCGAACGGGAGCCGGGCGTATTGGAAGGGGAGCCGAAGGGAGTTGGGCGAGCGTTGGGTAGAAGCCGGAGGTATCCGCACGGGAACCGGGAGGTATCCGAACGGCACCCGGAGGTATCCAAACGGGTGCCGGGAAGAGTCCGCACGGGAGCCGGACGAAAGCAGGGCAGGGCCCCCAACAGCACGACTCACATGACGGTTCGTTGACATGGGCATATCCGCAATGTAATCGTTTACATCAGCCGAGCGCCCGGGCCTCATCCCGGGGCCCTCGAACAGGTCGCAGCCGGTCGGCGCAGTACGCCGAGTCGATAGCCCCCACGGAATGCAGTCTTGCCAGCCGAACCCCGACACCCTTTGTCACCGCTCACGGCAACCGAGGAGGTTCGCATCATGAAGCGAGCCGGATCATTCGCCACCCTCATCGCGGCAGGGCTCCTGCTCGCGACGACCGCGGTGGCACAGCCCCCGCGCCAGGATGCGATCTGGGCGCGCTCCACCGCCGGCGCACCGATCGTGCTGGATGGCATTCTCAATGAGCCCCAGTGGGCACTCGCCGAGTCCAAGGTCATCGACTGGATGACGGACGCAGGCATCCCCGGCAGCGGCTGGAAGCCCGAGGCCGGGTTCCTGCCCACGGATCCCACGCACGCCACGATCAAGTTCCTCACCGTCGGCAACACGCTCTATATGAGTGTGGTGCTGCCCGACAAGTCCATCGGCGGCTCCAAGAACTTCAACCGCTTCGACGGCCTGCTCATGTCGCTCAAGGATCACCTCTCGGCCGGACGTCCCGCGCCGCCCGCCGAGCACTTCTATGTCTGGTGGAATAACGATCCTGCTGCCGTGGATCCGCAGCCCGCGGGCCAGCAGCCCACGTTTGCCGGCGGCCCGTTCGCCGCGTTCCCGTCGTACACGCCGCGCACGCCCGCGCAGGTCGCCGCGTGGGACGCGGTCACGGTGGTGGATGGAATCTCGAACAACGACACGCATGGCCCGGACGTGAGCTGGACGGTCGAGATGAAGTTCGACCTGAGTGCCACCGGCTACGACATCACCCAGCCCGGCGGAGACATCGTCGAGTTCAACATGTCCATCTACGACAGCGACAACTACTGGCCGCTCGTGCCCATCAATCTATCGGTGAACCGCGTGTGGTGGCAGGGCCCGTGGGGCAACTCGCTCGGTTACAACGAGGTGCGCATCCACTGCCGGCCCGACATCACCGTGAATTCCGCGAGTCTGCCGATTCTGGCGCCGGAGCTGATCATCCCCAACGGCGCGCTGTTCGCGCCGCCGGTGATCGACGGCAGCCTGTCGGACGCGGTGTGGGCGCACGCGCCGAGCTTCGACATCCGCTACGGCGACACGGTATTGCGCGACAGCTATCCGGGTGTGATCAAGTGGCGCTCCGGCCAGTACCAGCCCACGGTCAACGGCGGCGAGGCGGCGATCCTCGATCCGTCGGACTGCACGGTGAAGTACTTCTTCCGCGATGACTCGCTGTACATCGGCTTCGACGTACGGGATGGCGTGGTGCAGTCCTTCCCGCTGGTCGACCGCATGGATGGGTTCGTGATCGGGCTCTACGACCGCACGCTGCGCGAGAGTTTCGACAACACGCTTCAGCCGCACCGGCTCGTGTTCGACGTGAGCCCCACGGGCACGGCGCGCCCGGCCGAGTGCCTCACCACACTCGTCAACAACGGTGGCGCTCGTGTGCGCCTG
>CAZADU010000079.1:0-4249 GCA_964483945.1 uncultured bacterium | reverse complement strand
CGAGAGCCCCGCCACCGCGCCCAGCGGGCCCAGGCGAAAGCGCGTGCTCGCCGTGCCCGAGACCGCCAGCAGACGGTCGTTGTCGAGCGTGCTGCCGCGATTGCCGTTCACGAGTGCGACGCTCACGTCGCCGAGTTTCGGCGCCAGCCCCAGTTCGATGCCGGCGTCGGAGTGGGCGGGTGGGGCGAAGCCGTTCGCCTCTCGCACGTACATCGTGTGGTCATCGAACTTCCAGCCGTAGGGCGGCACGAACCGCCCGCCCTTCACGTAGCCGCTCCACGGCAGCAGGTGGCCGACGTAGAAGAACTCGGTCGTGTTCGAGATACCGCGCTTGTAGAGCAGCAGCCCCTTCGGGTCCAGTTGGAACGACAGGCTGATGTCGCCCTGCATGGGGAAGAAGCCCTGCTGGTTCGCCAGCGGCGAGGACTCCGAGAACAGCATGAACTGGTTGCGGAAGTCGGCACCGATGCGGATGTGCTTGTTGAGGTACGTGTCGAGCGCGGCGAGTGGCTCGGGCTCGCGCGGCGACATCGCGAGTTCCTTCGGCACGAGGTCGTCGGTGGCGTACGCCGAGCGCATGCCGCCACCAGTGGGGTTCACATGGCAGAGCATGCAGTTCTGCTCGTAGCGCACCGAGTAGCGCGGCACGGCTCCGGCATCCAACGCCGCCAGGCACACGGCGGCGGCGGCCAGTGCCAGCGCGACGGCGGCCCAGCGCAGCGGTCTGTTCATGCGGTGTGTCCCCCGGTGTGTGGTGGCGAGGCGTCGCGTCTCAGTTGTCGAGCGCGCCCTCGAGGATCCAGTCGCGGATCCGGTTGCGTTCGGCGAGCGGGATGAGCGGCGAGCCCTGCGGCATGGGCGCGCCGTACTGGCCGGAGTTCGTGACCTTCCCGTACATCACCGAGCCCGAAAGGTCGAACGGTCGGATGATCCTCGCTGGCGAGTAGCCGGCGCTCGTCACGTTCACGATCTGGTTCGCGGCGGTCCATCCGTGGCACGAGGTGCATCCTCGCGACGTGAGGATGGGTGCGATGTGGGTCGTGAACGACACCGAGGTCGCGAAGCCCCGCCCGCGCACCCTGGGGCAGTCCGGCCCGGTGGCGATCAGGCACGAGTCCGGTCCGCCCACCGTGGGCGCGAACGCCACGGTCACGACGAGCGAGTCGCCGGGCGCGAGCGTGGATGGCCCGCCGCCGGCCAGCACACTGAACGCGTTGCGGTCGCTCACCACGTCGAGTGAGGTGGTCGCGGTGCCCGGGTTCTTTACCTTGAACACGAGTATCCGGTTGCCGCCCACGGGCAGCGCGCCGAAGTCGAGCGTCGTGGGGGTGACCACGCACTGCGCGCCCGGAAGCTGGTTCGACGCCTGTCCACCGAGCGACACCGGCGCGAGTCCGCCACCGAGCGACAGGTCGCACGCGAATGACCCCACGGCGCCGGGCGTGAAGCGCACCACTACAGGGTGCTCGCCGCCGGGCGGCACGGTGAACGGCCCGGCACCCGCCTCGAGCGAGAAGCCGGCACAGGACACACTCGCCGTTCCCGCGAAATCAGCGGTGCCCGCATTGGTGACCGTCAGGCTGCGCGTGGCACTGCCCCCCACGCCGACGGTGCCGAAGTCGAGGGCGGAAGCGGAGACACCGGCCTGCGGCGCCAACCGGAGCGGCTCACCGAGGTCCGAGCATCCGACCGCGACGATCGCGCCTATCGTGAGGAACAGCGCGAAGCCAAGACGAAGGTTCATAGTCGCAGAGCCTACCAATGCTGCCGACTTCAAGTCACTCCGCAACCACACGGACGCGGCGGGAGAGGTCGCGCACGGGCATCGAATCTGGCCTCATGGGGCGAAGTGGTCCCAGCCTTTGGGGTCGAGAGGGCGTACCGGACCGGACCGCAACGCGATCTCGAGCCCGGCTCCGGACACAAAGCTGCCGATGCGCGTGATTGGCACGCGGAGCGCCCTCGCCACCTCCGTCGCCTGGTCCCACGCCGCGGGATCCACGGCAAGCACGAGTTCGTAGTCATCGCTGGGGCCGATCTGCAGATGCGTGAGCAGCGCCCCCTCGCCGGCCGGCAGGGGGCCGCGCTCCTGGCCCGCTGCGGCCGACAGTGTGCGCGCCGCCGCTCGCAGCGGTTCGGCGGCGGGCAGCAACGCCTCCTCGATGCGCGCACCCACGCCACTCGCCGCGCACAGGTGCGCGAGGTCGGCGGCGAGTCCGTCGCTCACGTCCACCGCCGCACGCACGACGCCTGCTCGCGAGAGAGTTCGCGCGAATGCCACGCGCGACGGCGGCGCGACGAATCGCGCCACGAGCTCCGAAGGCACACGCTCGCGCGAAACGGGATTGCCCCACAGCGCGATCGCCAGGAACGCGGCCGCACTGCCCGGATAACCCGTCACCGCAACCACGTCGCCGGCGCGCGCGCCTGCACGCGTCCACGCCGCTCCGCGCTCGACTTCGCCCAGCAGCATGACATTCGCCACGAACGGCCCGTCGCCAGCCGACAGGTTGCCGCCTACCACCGCCGCGCCGTCCGCGGACAGGGCGGTGGCGAGCGAGCGCTCGAAGCGTTCCGCTTCCTCTGCGCTCCACGAGGTCGGGCAGACCAGCGAGACCAACGCCCAGCGCGGCTCCGCGGCCATGGCCGCGAGGTCGGACAGGTTCGCCGCGGCCAGGCGAGCACCCGCTTCTTCGAAAGTCAGCAGGTCGCGGCGGAAGTGACGGCCCTCGACGAACGAGTCGGTGGTGGCCACCAGGTCGAGCCCGTCGCGCGGTCGCAGAACGGCCGCGTCGTCGCCGGGCCCCACCAACACGCCCTCGCCGCGCGGCAGGCCTGCGACGATACGCGCGATGCGATCAAACTCGCCGACGTGCTCAGGCATGGCGCGGTTCCTCGCGGCCCTGCATCGGCAGCAGTACTGCGAACAGCACCGCGGCAGCCAACCCCAGCGTCGCACCCAGTGCGAACGGCGCCTGCGGTCCGACGCGCTCCCACAGCAGACCCGCCAGCAAGCTCGCGGGCAGGAGCGCGGCTCCCACGGCCGCGTGGTAGGCGCCAAAGGCAGTCGCGCGGCGCTCGCGCGGCACGAGATCGGCGATCAGGCTGCGCGCTTGGCCCTCGACGAGCGACGTGTGCACGGCGAGCAGCGCGAACGCCACCAGCATGCCTGTGCGCGTCGGCGAGAACGCGGCCGCGCCATAGGCGAGCGCGTACAACACGTAACCCGCGAGCAGCAACGGGCGGCGGCCCAGCGAATCGGAGAGTCGGCCGAATGGCAGCGCGAGCACGGCCGCGAGCGCGTTGTAGCCCAGGTAGACGAGTGCGACCTCGCCGGCCGCGAAGCCCACATGCTGCGCGCGCAGCAACAGGAACGCCATGCTCGAGTTGCCCAACTGGAACACCACGTCGGCGGTGACGAACCGGCGAAAGCGCGCCCCCAGCGGCATGGCGCGCGCGGCGGCCGTGGCCGCGCGGGCGGCGGCTGTGGCGCGTGGCGCGTGCACGAACACGATCAACACCAACAGTGCGAGTGCCGCCGGGATTGCCGAGACCATGAAGATGCGCCGGTAGCCTTCCGCACCCAGATGCGACCACTGCGACAACAGCCACCACGCCAGCAGCGGCCCCATCGCCGCGCCGGCGGTGTCCAGGGCGCGGTGCAGCCCGAACGCGGCACCCAACCGCTCCCCCGTGGTGGAGTCGGCGATGAGTGCGTCGCGCGGTGGATTGCGCAGCGCCTTGCCGACGCGGTCGCCGAAGCGCAGCCCCAGCATCCCACCCCAGCCCGCGACGAATGCCATCGCGGTCTTGCACACGCCCGAGAGTCCGTAGCCCGCGATCAGGAACGGCTTGCGGTGCCCGATGCGGTCCGAGACGCGACCCGACACCAGTCGCAGCGCCGATGCGGTGGCCTCGGCGATGCCCTCGATGAGCCCCAGGCTCGCCACCGACGCACCCAGCGTGGCGGTTACGAACAGGGGCATCACGGGCACCAGCATCTCACTAGAGATGTCGGTGAAGAACGACGTGAACCCGAGCGCGATGATGTTGGGATGGAATCCGCCCGCCGCCTTCGCGCCCGGTTCCGTGCGGCTCAATCGATCTCCTTCACCTCGAGGGTTCCCAGCCCGTCCAGCGCCTTCTTCGCCATCTCGCCGTTCGAGACCACGAGGATCTTGAGGTCGTCGGTGCAGAAGTAGCTCTTGAGCACGCGCTTCACGTCTTCCATCGTGACCGCGCCGACCTT
>CAZADU010000078.1:0-3698 GCA_964483945.1 uncultured bacterium | reverse complement strand
GCGCAGCAGCGTGGGCAGCTCGCGGAACATGGGCAGCACGGCCAGAACGGCCTGCAGGCGCTCGGAACCGCGACTTGGCCTGGGACCCCCCGGGGAAGATTGCGGCGCAGCATGCCCGACTGGACGGTGGTTCGCCACCGGGGGCGTTCAAAGTGCCTTGAACGCCAACGGGTTGCACAACATGATGCGGGTCATACCCGGACCTGCCGCGACCGCCGAATCTCGATGCACAGGAAGTACCGCCCTGCTGACACGACTGCACCACTGGAGGTCTCGATGAATACCCGACCGATCCCCACCCGCTCTCAGGCCTGGGTGATCGCGCTGTTCGGCGTGCTCACCCTGCTGCTGGCGTTCGGCACCAGTTGTTCCATGGGCAGCAAGTCCGACGCGCCCACCGCGCTCGCCGCGCGCGACATGAAGGTGAGCGGCTCGGAGGAGGCCGTGCTCACCGACGCGCCCAACGTCCCGCCGCCCATCAAGCGCCGGAACGCCACCCGCGTGACGGTGAAGCTCGAGGTGAGGGAGCTGGTCAAACGCCTCGCCGACGGCGTGGACTACACGTTCTGGACGTTCGGCGGCTCGGTGCCCGGCAAGTTCATCCGCATCCGAGAGGGCGACGAGGTCGAGTTCCACCTGATGAACCACCCCGACAGCAAGATGCCGCACAACATCGACCTGCACGCTGTCACCGGCCCCGGTGGTGGCGCGGCGTCATCGTTCACGGCACCCGGGCACGATTCCAAGTTCTCGTTCAAGGCGCTCAATCGTGGGCTGTACGTGTACCACTGTGCGACCGCACCGGTCGGCATGCACATCGCGAACGGCATGTACGGCCTGATCCTCGTGGAACCGGCCGAGGGCATGCCGAAGGTGGACCGCGAGTATTACGTCATGCAGGGCGACTTCTACACCAAGGGCAAAAACGGCGAGCCCGGCCTGCAGCCGTTCGACATGGAGAAGGCGGTGAAGGAGCAGCCCGAGTATGTCGTGTTCAACGGCTCCGTCGGCGCGATCACCGGCGACAACGCCCTCAAGGTGAAAGTCGGCGAGACCGTGCGCCTCTACGTGGGCAACGGTGGCCCCAATCTGGTGTCGTCGTTCCACGTCATCGGCGAGATCTTCGACAAGGTGTTCGTCGAGGGCGGCTTCCTCGAGAACAACAACGTTCAGACCACGCTGATTCCGGCGGGGGGTTCCTCGATCGTGGAGTTCAAGTGCGAAGCCCCCGGCACGCTCATCCTGGTGGACCACTCGATCTTCCGCACGTTCAACAAGGGTTCGCTCGGCATGCTCAAAGTCGAGGGCGGTGAGGACAAACTGGTCTACTCCGGCAAGCAGTCGGACGAGGTCTACCTGCCGGAGGGCGGCGCGATCCAGAGCCTCGACGGTGCCGCGCCGACACAGGCACCGGCCGCCAACAAGGCCGAGCGCCTCGAGCGCGGCGAGCGCGTCTACAAGAACGTGTGCGCGGCCTGCCACCAGCAAGGCGGTCAGGGCATCGAGGGAGCGTTCCCGCCGCTGGCTGGATCGGACTACCTGAACGCCGACCGGACGCGCGCCATCCGCGTGGCCTCCGGCGGCCTGTCGGGCCGGATCGTGGTCAACGGCAAGGAGTACAACAGCCAGATGCCGGGGCTGAATCTCTCGGACGAGGATTTGGCCAACGTGCTGACGTATGTCTTCAGCCAGTGGGGCAACGCAGGTCACGAGGTGAAGCCGTCCGAGGTCGCCGCGACGCGCGGCAAGAAGTGAGGTCGTATTGATGAAGGAGTCGTGATGCGCAGGGCGAGGGTGCGCCGGAAGCCGCGCGGTGGGGCACGGCGACTGGCCGCGGCCCTCGTCCTGTGCAGCTGCATGGCCGGCATGGCCAGCGTGCGGAGCGTGGCCGCCGAGTCGGCGAAGGCCGCCTCTCCGGCGCCGGCGCCGAAGCCCGTAGCGGTTGCCCCCGCAGCACCGGGCTCCACGCCGGACCGCGTGCGCATCGACGGTGGTCTCTACCGGCCGCTCTACCGACAGCCGGTGAAGGGTGCCAACCGCGACACCGTGCTGCGCCGCATCGTGTCGGTGGCCGTGGCGCGCTTCGAGCTGGATCGCCACCCGGTGACCAACGCGCAGTATCTCGAGTTCGTGCGCGCACATCCCGAGTGGCGGAGGTCGCGCGTGTCGCGTCTCTACGCCGACGCGTCGTACCTGCGCCACTGGGAGGGCGACCTGAAGCTGGGCCCGCAGGCGCCCGAGCAGAGCCCGGTCGTGCATGTGTCGTGGTTCTCTGCTCGCGCCTACGCCACGGCCAGCGGAGGACGGCTGCCCACGGTGGCCGAATGGGAACTGGTCGGCGCCGCGGACGAGACTCGCAAGGACGCAACGCGTGACTCCGCGTACCTGGCGCAACTGCGCGAGTGGTACTCGCGGCCGGCGGCCCGCGTGTTGCCTTCTGTAGGAACGGGTGTGCGCAACCTGTGGGGCGTGGAGGACCTGCACGCGCTGGTGTGGGAGTGGACACTGGACTTCAACTCCGCACTGGTCTCGGGTGAATCGCGCGGCGACGCGTCGCTCGATCGCTCGCTCTATTGCGGCGCGGGGGCCTCCAATGCCGCCGACTTCGCCGACTACGCCGCGTTCATGCGATTCGCCTACCGCGCGAGTCTCGAAGCGCACTACACCACCGGACAACTCGGGTTCCGCACCGCGCGCTCATTGCCGGTGGCGGGGGGCAAGCCGTGAGCCGCGATCGTGTTCCGGGCGCACGAGCCACGGGGCGGGGCCGGGTGCACTTGCTCGCGTTGGTGCTGACGCTGGCGTGCGTTGGGTGCACGCGCTCGCGAGAGGGCGCGACCGCAAGTAGTGCCGACACGACGGCCGTCCGCACGCAGCCGCCGTCGTTGTTCGAGCTGACGTTCCCGTTCACCGACGCCGGCGGCCACGCGCGCACGCTCGAGGAGTTCCGCGGCAGGCCGTTCGTGGCGAGCATGGTGTACACGAACTGCACGTCGGTCTGCCCGCGAGTGACCACCGACCTCAAGTCGCTCGAGAAGGCGCTGCCCGCCGATGTGCGCGGCCGCACGCGGTTCCTGCTGTTCTCGCTCGACCCCGGCCGCGACACGCCCGCCGCGCTCACGAAGTTTGCGCAACAACACGCGCTCGACCGCTCGCGCTGGACAATGCTCGCGAGCGGCGAGGACGACATGCGCACGCTCGCCGCCGTGATGGGCGTGAAGTTCCGCCCCGACGAGGGCGGCGAGATTGCGCACTCCGCCGTGGTCGTGGTGTGCGGCGCCGACGGCGTCGTGCGCCACCGCCAGGTCGGCATCCAGGACGGCGTCGAGCCGCTGGTCGCAGCAGTGCGCGAGGCGTCGCACTGAGCCGGCGGTCATGTCTCGCAGCGCAGACCTGACGCGCGCGTGACATGCGCCGCTAGTTGATGACCCAGCGTGCGCTCACATCGCCAAGCGCGGCATCAGCGCGGCGACCGACACGTATTTTCACGCGGTCTGTGATTGCGCGGCCCCGCGCCGCATGCTACGACTCGCGCCTGTTCCGGAATGGACTCCCTGTGCCCATACGAAAGGAATTCGCATGATGCGTCGTGCCCTTCTCGCCTTGGCGCTCGTCGCCACGCTACCTGCGGCAGCGTTCGCGCAATCGTTCGCGGCCTTCGGCCCTCACTTCGGCTTCAGCTCCGGCCCGGACCAGTT
>CAZADU010000077.1:0-3220 GCA_964483945.1 uncultured bacterium | reverse complement strand
TGATGCATCACGGATCCGGTGCTCCGGAGGGTGCGAAGCACTAGCCCTCGCACCGATCGGCAGTACGGCAGAAGCGGCGGCCGCCCCTTCGGGCGGCCGCCGTTGCCACGCAGGCGCGTCGGTCGACCGCGCCGCGCGTTGCAGATGAGCGCGGCCACCGGTGCGGTTCGCGCGAGTCGGGCCGTTTGGCCATGCGGCCGCCATGCGACGACTGCGCCTGTTGACGCGGTAATCGCACCCGCGGGCGTTGCAGTCCCCCCGCTAACGCTCGGTGATTGTGTCCCGTGGGCGAGCGAACGCAGCGGTTGTGCACCGCGCACGAGCAGCGTGGGCGCCCGCGCCCAGCGCGGGTCGTTGGCTCGGGACTTCCTAGAGGAATAGTGCTCCGGCTGCGCGCATGCGCCGCCGGAAGGACGGGCCCGGGTCGCCGCCGAAGGCGGCCGCGAGCCTTCCGCACACACGTTCTGGCCCGTCGTGACCAAACGCCGTCGGGCCGGCCTCGGAGGTTCGAGATGCGACGGGCAGTCATCGCGGTCCTGGCAGTGGTGCTGACCGCCGCCCGAGCGCAGGAGGCGTTCGGTGAATGCAGCATCAGCACCCTCGAGATCAACGGTGCGATCACGTTGTGTGCCGACGGCGGTGATGAATGGCAGTGGAACGGCCCGAGCGGGTTCGTGTCGGGAGCGATGTGCATCGAGCCTGTTGCCGACGGCACGTACACGCTGCGTGTCTACGACGGGCTCACCGGTACGTGGAGTGAGCCGTGCAGCCACCTGATCGGCACGCCGGTGGTGGCACCGACCTGCGAGATCGCAGGACCCGACTCGGTTTGCGCCGATGCGACCGTCGAGTGGTGTGGCCCCGCGGGCGAAATGACCTACCTGTGGAGCGGTCCCGTCGGCTTCATCGCCTCGACCGCGTGCTTCACGCCGCCGGGGCCCGGCACCTACGCGCTCTCGGTGAGCGATCGCGTGAGCGGTGCGACCGGCGAGCCGTGCAGCAAGACGCTGTTCGCCAAGGACTGCTCGACGCCAGAGCCGCCGCAACCGCCGCCCCCGCCACCCGGGCCGCAGCAGACGATGTGCCCCGCTCCGCCGCGCTGGTGGTCCATCAGCTGTGACGCGCGCTCGGCATTAGTCAACCCCACGACGTTCGCGCAGATCGCGCAACGCGTGGACGAGCATTCGGCCGTGTGGGCGTTCGCCGGCCAGCCCGCGGGCCTGTGTGCGCTGCTCGCGCCCCAGCGCCACGGGCGTCCGTTCCAGTCCGCTCGCCGCCAGTTCGCCGCCGTGCACGCGAACCTCGCCGCTGCCGAGTTGGGTGCCACCGAAATCTCGGGTCGTCCCATCGGGCTGTCGAGCGGCATGACGCTCGAGGGCATCCGCGGGATCCCCGCGGGTACGACGCTCGGCGCGTGGGTGGCGGCGACCGAGGCTTCGCTGCTCGCCATGGGCGACGGCTCGAGCCGCGACCGCCGCGCACGCGAGGAGTGGCGCCGGATCCGTCGCCAAGCTCGCGAGATCAACGTGGGTGCTCGCCGTGACGGCTGTGGTCGCGCGCTCGCCAGCATGCTCGACGACGACGAGGACGATGACGACGGTCTGCTCTCGGGCGGCGCGTCCACGCTTGTCTCGGGCGGCGGCCCGAGCCCGTTCTCGGGCGGCAATCGCATGCGCTGGACACTCGAACGCGCGGGTGACGTGCAGCTGGACATCGTTGACCTGAGCGGCCGCCGCGTGCGGCACCTGGCAAATGGCCAGTTCGCGGTCGGGACGCACGAGTTCACCTGGGACGGCCGTGACGATTCCGGCCGCTCGCTGCAACCCGGTGCCTACTTCGTCTCGGGCCGTGTGGCCGATGCACGCGTCGCGCAGCGGTTGATCTTGCTGCGGTAGTCACTGCTCTCACGTTGCAACCGAAGGCCGTACCCTTTCACGGGTGCGGCCTTCCTTAGTATCTGCAGGTGCTGCGCCCACCGGACATGCGCCGGTACCGGGCGCCGTTCGCGGGCGGCCGTGCCGAGCCGGCGGTCCCCAGCAGCAAGCGCATTGCAGCCCGCGAGCGGTCCCTTTGCACAGCGCCATCCGGCAACGATTCGCCTCGGCTCGACTTGAGCGCTCTGGCGCGGCTGGGCAGTGCAGGGCACAGGGTTGGAGCCTCGCGAGTGAACCCCAAGGGCCCGTTGACCCTGCAGCCTCGCCGGCTGCACTTCACGGCTGTGCCGTACGCCCCAGTCGAGGGATTGGCCCGATTCTTCCAATGAATCATCGCTGTCCCGACTGTGGGGGGAGGGACGAGATGGGCGGAGCGGCTCAGGGGCTGCTCTGGGGAGAAGTAGGGCCGGGTGCGCGCACGCGCGCCCCGGGCCCTCGGGGGAAGGAGAGAGCCCCTGGGGGGACGTGCCAGGTAGGAACCGGTGAGCGTGCGGCCGTGAGCCCCGTCCACCGCCCGGTCCGCGCACCGGGCAAGCGGCCACTCCGCGAAGGCGAGAGTGGCCGCAGCGCTTTGTGGTGAGTCTCGGCCCGCGTGCTAGCCTCCGTTGTATGACTCGGCAAAGTGTGGAAGCCATCGTGGCCGAACTGGAGCAGGCCGGTGTGCGATATCTGATCGCAGGCGGGCTCGCGGTCGTGGCACACGGGCACGTGCGCTTCACGGCCGACATCGACCTGCTGCTCGACCCAACGCCGACAAATCTTGTGAGCGCGGTCGAGGTGCTCCGCACCCTCGGCTACGTGCCGCGCGTGCCAGTGCCGATCGAGGCGTTCCTGGACGCCGGCCAGCGCGCGAGCTGGAGCCGCGACAAGGGCATGATGGTGCTCTCACTCGGCAGCGTGCAGCACCCGGCCACCGAAGTGGACCTGTTCCTCGAGTCGCCGATCGAGTTCGTTTCCGCCTACGAGCGCTCGCTCGTGCTGGAAGTCGCTCCCGGGATCGCGGCGCGATTCATCTCGCTCGCTGACCTGCGCGCCATGAAGCGCGCGGCGGGGAGGTCTGTGGACCAGCTCGACCTCGAGGCGCTCGCCCGGCTGCACCCCGAGGCTCCCTGATGCACGGCCCGCACGACGAATCCCCCTGGGAACGGGGCTGGGATGGCCATCGCGAAGCGCAGGCCCGAAGGCTCGCCACGCTGTCGCTCGCCGAGAAATTGGCGTGGCTCGAGGAGGCGCATGCTCGCGCATTGCACATGAAGGGCCAAGCGGGGGCGGTGAAGGAGGCGCCC
>CAZADU010000076.1:0-8835 GCA_964483945.1 uncultured bacterium | reverse complement strand
CGGGCTGCAACTGGTGGGCGATGGCTCGGCCGGCGCGGGTGCGCGGTTCGCGCGGCTGCTCGCACATCGCGACCCCTACGTGCGCGTCACCGCGGCCACCGCACTGGCCGACAGCTTCGCGTGGGTGGGGTCGGATTCGGCGGCACTGCGCACCGCACTGCGCCAGGGCTTGAGCGACGCCGACTTCGCGACGCGTGGCGCCAGCGGACGTGCGTTGCTGGTGCGGCTGCGACTGCGCGCGCTCGACTTGGTGCGCGGGCACTTCGCCGACAGCTCGGCCTACACACGCACGGCCATGATCGAGGGCCTGCGCGCCATGAAGACCACGGACCTGGACGGTACGCCGGCCCGAGTGGCCAACGCGCTCTCGGGTGCTTACCACACGGACGGCCACCTGCTCGTGCGCATGACCGCGGCCGACGTGGCGGGCAGCCTCTATGCTCGCACTCGCCATGCGTCGCTGCGGCCGATGATCGAGTCGATGCGCAAGGGCGTGGAGTCGCGCGACATGCTGCTGTGTGCGGCGAGTGCGGGCGCACTGGGCGAGGCGGGCGATACCGCCAGCGTGACGCTGCTGGCGGCAGCCTACGCCGCGCGCGGGCACGACGCCGACGCCGATGCGCGCATCGCCATCCGGGACGCCCTGCGCGCCCTGGCCGGGCGCGCGTTCGCCGACAGTGTCGAGCACGCGCACCCCGAGCCCGCCCCACCCGTAGCGCGCGACTCGGCGTTCCATGCACTGCCAACCGCACGGCGCGCCATTCTGCACACGTCGGCGGGCGACATGGAGTGGGAGTTCTATTCGCGCGAGGCGCTGCAGACGGTGAAGAACTTCGTCCGGCTGGCACAGCGCGGCTACTTCGACAGCCTGCGCGTGCACCGCGTGGTGCCGGATTTCGTGATCCAGGACGGCGACCCCACCGGGACCGGCTCGGGCGGACCGGGCTACACGATCCGCTGCGAGTACAACCCGCTGCGCTACGAGGCCGGCATGGTGGGCATGGCGCTCTCGGGCAAGGACACCGGCGGCAGCCAGTGGTTCGTCACGCTCTCGCCGCAGCCGCACCTGAACGGGCGCTACACCATCTTCGCACACGTCACACGCGGGCTCGACGTGGCGAGACGCATCACCCAAGGCGCACAGGTCTACGGCGTGGACCTGCTGCCGTGAGGGCCATGCCGTCGCCGGCCGGTCGCGAGCGCGGGCGATGACTCCGCCGCGCCCGCGCCCGGGGCGCGGGCCTGCGAGCAAGAGCACCGCGCGCCGCGGCCCCGCCCCGGCGGTCGCACTGCCCGTCATGACGCGCGGCCCCTACGCACTGGCCGTGGCCGTGGCCGCGCTCTGTGCTCTGGCGGCGGTCACGTACGCGATCCACGACCCCGACATCTGGCAGCACCTGGTGGTGGGCAAGACCCTGTGGCAGTCGCACGCCATTCCGGCCACGCAGCTCTGGACATGGCCAACTTACGGCACGCCGGACGTGCTGCCGTCGTGGCTGTTTCGCGCGGCCCTGTGGCCGTTCTGGGAGGCGGCCGGCACGCACGGCCTGTTCGCGTGGCGCTGGCTCACCACACTCGCGGCGTTCGGTTTGATGTGGGCGGCCACTCGCCGCATGGGGGCGACCGGCGTCGCCCCGCTGCTCATGCTCGTCTGGTGCGCGCTGTTCTGGCGCCAGCGATCGCAGATGCGGCCCGAGACTTTCGCCGCCATCTTGCTGGCCGCGCAGGTGCTGCTGCTCGAATCACGCCGCGCGCGTGCCGCGGCGGAGCGGGCGGTCGCCGTCGCAGCAGTACCGGCTGGCTCGCTCGCAAAGCTCGACCTGGCCTGGGGCATCGTGCCCATCGCGCTGCTGTGGGCGAACGCGCACATCTCGTACTACCTTGGGTTCGTCATCAGTTCGGCCTACCTGCTGGACGACTTGCTGCGTCGCGGTGGGGGCCGCAGGCCGGGCGTGCTGGCGCTGGCCATTGCGGCCGCGGCCGTGGCCAGCCTTGCCAATCCATTCGGTTGGAAGGCGCTCTTACAGCCGCTCGAGTATTTCACCGTGTGGCGCCACGAGCCCATCTATCAGTCCATCGGGGAACTCGCGCGTACGATCGAGTACCTGGACGTGCACGTGAGGGACGGGCTTATCGCGTGGCTCGTGGTGGTGGTGCTGGGCGCACTCGTGCGCTGGCGCACGCGCGGCTTCGATGCCGCACAGGCCGTGCTCATGCTGGTGTGCCTGACCCAGGCGATGAGTACGCACCGCTTCCTGGGCTACGCCGCACTCGCGTTGGCGCCGTTCGCCGCCCGCGACATGGCGGACTGGCTCGGCCGCCAGCGCTGGCCCGCGGCCTTGCTTCCGCCCTTGAATCGCGCCGTGCTCGTGGCGGTCGCGTGCGTGGCCCTCGTGATTCCCACGCTCACGCAGCCGCTGGTGGGGCTGAGCTACGGCTGGGTGCCCACGCTCTACCCCGAACGTGCTGCCGATTGGATCGAGAAGCACGACGTGCGCGGAAAGTCGTTCAACGTGTTCTCATTCGGCGGCTACCTGCTGTACCGGTTCCACCCCGACCCGGGCCGGCTGCCGTTCATGGACATCCACCAGGCCGGCACGCGTGAGATCCGCTACCTCTACGCGTGGGCCCTCCAAGACCGCCGCGCGTGGGGCGAACTCGACAAGCGCTACGCGTTCGACTGGGTCGTACTGCCGCGCGTGCTGACGGGCGATCCCGACCTGGCGGACTTCCTGGACGCCGATTCCACGTGGGCGCTGGTGTTCGCCGACGATGCGGCCGCACTGTGGTTGCGCCGCGACGGCTCGTGCGCCGCGCAGGCGCGTGAGTTCGCCTTCGCCACCATGCCGGCCGGCACGCGAGCACTGGGGCCGCTCGGGCAGCGAGCCGAGCGCGACAGCGCGTTTCGCCGGCTGGCCTCGGCCGACTTCGAGCGCGCCATCGCGTCGTCCCCGTTGAATGCACGCGCCCACACACTGGCCGGCAACCTGGCGATGATCGAGGAACGCTGGGCCGAGGCAGGCGCGCACTACGACGAAGCCGTGCGCCAGCAGCCACTCGAAGCACAGCTGCTCGAGCGTCAGGGACTGGCGCGGCTCTATTCCGGCGACGCGGCCGGAGCACTCACGTCGTTCCGTGCGTTGCACCGCCAGCAGCCTCGCTGGGTCGAGGCCGACCTGCGCATGGGGCAGGCGCTGGCGGCCCTGGGGCGCCGCGACGAGGCGCGGCGCGCCTGGGAGCGCTCGCTGGAGCGCCACCCCGAGCTGGGCGAGGCGCGCGACTCGCTGGAGCGGTTGCGCGCGAGGTAGTTCTCGGACGCGCGGCTCGCTGGAGCGGTTGCGTGCGCGGCAGGCGTCAAGCGCATGACGGGTGATCGAGCTGCGCCGATCGCGCCTGGTGGCGAACACTTGCGCCGAAAACAGAACACCGCGCCACCCGAAGGCGGCGCGGCGCGCGGTACGAGCCGCGTGTCAGACCGAACCAGAGACTAAAGCACCCAGCTCTGCCCGGGTGTCTCGGACGTCTTGCCCGGAGCCCAGGAGATGTCGCCGCTGTTGCTGTTGGAGAGCTTGAGCAGCATGCCCATGCCCGGCGTGGGTGAGGTGGTGCGAGGGACGACGCGCTGCGGCTTGGCTGCGGGCTTCTTGGCGGCTGCGGCCGGCTTGTGCGCGGGAACGACTGGCGCGACCTGTATCGGGGCAGCGGAGTGCGAGCTGCTCGTGGCCAGCTGGACCGCGGGTCGCGACCCCTTGGACGCACTCTTCACGCAGCTCTCGGGATCATCCGAGCAGCGTGTGCTGGCGAACGCAGCCGACGCGAACAACGAGCAGGCGGCAATCGCGAATAGCAGATGCAGTGGCAGGATTCGCTTCACTTGGGCCTCCAACAGGACGCTCCCGGTACGTGAATAGACAGACTATACATCCAGAAAGGTTGGAAGCGATGGAGTTTCACACCCGCGGGAGCATTTGGAAGGCCCCGCGAAGCCCATTGGGGCGCAATCTGTTCCGGCATTGTCAAGAAGTGGACGCGTGATGGGGTGCGTACTCGGGCGTCTTTGGGACAGGTCTCGTGCTGACTGGACGGTCAGTGGCAAGGTGCTTGCCCGGTGCAACGCGTGTGGCAGGCGATGGGTCGAGTCCGGTGGCCGCGGAGCTGCGGGCTAGGACTTCGTCGGCTGCGCCTCCACCGCCAAGAAGCTTTCCAATATCGCGCGCAACTTCACCGCCACCTGGTTCGCCACCTCGGTGACCTCGTGGTGCGTGAGCGGTGTGGCCGAGAGCCCGGTGGCGCGGTTGGTCACGCACGACAGGCTCGCCGCCTCGCAGCCGAGCTGTGCGGCCAGTGTGACCTCGTGCACGGTGCTCATGCACGCAACGTCGGCGCCGAGGAACCGCGCCATGCGCACCTCGGCCGCGGTCTCGTACGTCGGCCCGTGCCCGCCCATGAGCACACCGTGGTGCAGCTTGACGCCGGCCGCCAGCGCCGAACGCTCGAGCGCCTCACGCAGGCGCGGCGTGTACGGGTCGGCCACGGCGCGGCCCTCGCGTCGTGCGGCGAGCTCCTCGCGAGTGAACAGCCCGCGTTTGCCGATCTGGTTGATGTGACCCGTCGCCAACATGACATCGGCCGGGCGCAGCTCGGGGTGGATCGCGCCCACGGCGTTGGTGAAGATCATCGTGCGGCAGCCGAGGGCTCGCATGACGCGCACCGCAAACGTGACCCGGTCGAGCGTGTAGCCCTCGTAGCGATGGCTGCGGCCCGAGAGCGCGGCCACCGGCACGCCGCACCACGTGCCCACGGCCAACCGGCCGGCGTGGCCCGGCACAGTGCTGGCCGGCCAGTGCGGCAGTTCGCTCGTCGAGAACACCTTGGCGCCGGGTATCGCGTCCACCACCCCACCCAGCCCCGAGCCCAGCGTGAGCCCCACGCGCGGCACGAGCTCCGTGCGCGTGCGGATCACGGCCACCGCCTCGCTGACACGCTGCTCGAGGTCATGCGTGGGCAGCGTGGGTGAGTCGCTCATGGTCGGGGCTCCGGTGAGATGAATGTTCGCGCGTGGCTCAAGCTTCTTCGGGGTCGTACGGGCGGCCAAGGGCCCTGGGCGGTGTGGCGCGTCCGATGAACCCCGCGAGGGCGAACATGGTGACGGCGTAGGGGAGCGCCTGCAAGAGCGCGCTTGGGAACCCACTTCCCTGCAGCGCGATCTGTGCGGCTTCGGTGGCGCCGAACAGCAGGCACGCGGCGGCCGAGCCGGCGGGGTGCCACTTGCCCACGATCATCGCTGCGATCGCGATGTAGCCGCGCCCACTCGTCATGCCGTCGGTGAACGAGTGCTGTTCGCTCGCAAGCCACGCGCCGGCGAGCCCGGTGAGCGCGCCACAAAGCAACACGCCCGTGACTCGCAACCCCGGCACAGACAGCCCAAGCGCCGCACTCGCCGCCGGCTCCTCGCCCGTGGCGCGCAACCGCAGCCCGAACGGCGTGCGGTGCTGCACCCACACCGCGAGCGGCACCAGCGCCAGCGTGAGCGGCACGAGTGGCGTTGCGAGCAGTGGCCCCAGTGCGGGCAGCGAAGCGAGCGGCCCGATGGGCAGATCGGGCAGGCCCGCCACGCGCGGCGAGTTGGACGAGGAGTGGAACACGGTCACCAGCACGAAGCGCGTGAGTCCCGCCGCCAGCAGGTTCAACCCGATGCCGCTGGTGATCTGGTCGGCGCGGAACGCCACCGTGACCAGCGCGTGCAGCCCCGCCGTGGCCACGCCAGCGAGCACGGCGCACAGCAGTGCCAGCCACGGGTCGTGCAGGTACCAAGCACCCAGCACGTAGGCGAGCGCGCTGTTGAGCATGATGCCCTCGAGTGCGAGGCAGACCACGCCGCCTCGCTCGCTGAACGAGCCACCGATGGCGGCCAGCGCATAGGGCACCGTGATGCGCAGCGTGGCCGCAGCGAACAGCAGGAGGGCGTCTAACATGCTGCGTGCCTGTTTCGCGCGTTCGCGTTCCTGCATCGCACACTCGCGTGCCGGCGTCGCACAGCCGCGTGGCCGCAAGGCACACTCGCGTGCCCGCTTCGCGCGTTCGCGTGCCGGCGGCACGCACTCGCCTCGATGTGACTTCTCATGCGGCCCTCTGGCGGGCCCAGCGCACGACCAGGGCGTGAGTGCTGATGGCGAACAGGATCACCAACGCGCGCAGCACGTTCACGAGGTCGGCGGGCACGAACTGGTTCACCACCAGGCCGCCGTAGGCGAGCGCGCCGAAGAACAATGCCGCGACCAGCACGCCGACCGGATGATTGCGCCCGATGAGCGCCACCGCGATCCCCATGAATCCCGCGCCTGCGGTGAAGTCCTGCTCGAAGTAGTGCTTGTAGCCCAGCACGTAGCTGGTGCCACCCAGCCCCGCGATCGCACCCGAGATGGCGAACGATTGCACCACCGCCACGCGCGTGCGAACGCCCGCGTACTCGGCGGCCGTCGAGTTGAGGCCCAGCACGCGCCACTCGTAGCCCTTGCGCGTGCGGAACAGCAGCAGCCACAGCCCGAACGCCAGCACCACGCCGAGTAGCAGTGTGAGATTGGCGGGGGAGCCCTTGAGCCACGGTTGCACGACGTCGAGCCGCGACACCCACGCTGCTCTTGCCACCTCCTGCGTGCGCACCGTGGCCGGCACGAACAACGACTGGCCCGCCCACGCCACCAGCGAGAACGCGATGAAGTTGAGCATGATCGTATTGATCACCTCGTGGGCGCCGAAGCGGGCCTTGAGCATGCCCGGCACCGCTCCCCAAGCTGCTCCTGCGATGGCCGCGGCCAGCAGGGCCGCCGGCAGTAGCAGCGGCCACGGCAATGGCACGTACGCACCGACGAGCGCTGCGGCGAACCCGCCCACATACATCTGGCCCTCGGCCCCCACGTTGAAGAGCCCCGCGCGGAAGGCCATGGCCACCGACAGCCCGGCGAACAGCAGGGGCGTGGCCTTGAACAGCGTCTGGCCGACGCCGTAGCCCGTGCCGAGTGCCTGCTGCACGAGCATGCTGTAGACCTCGAGCGGGGACTGGCCCACTGCCGCGATGAGTACGCCGCCCGCCACCAGTGCGAGCACCACCGCGATCACGGGTGCCAGTGCCTCGAGCGGAAACGTGCGCCGGGGTGCCACGGCGGGCTCGGCGGCGGGCGTGGCCGGGGCGGGCGTGCTCATGCGCGCGGGGGCTCGGTCTCGGGCCGCCGAGGCTTCAAGGCGGGGCGCAACAACTCGAGCGGCATGTCGGTGAGGGTTGCCCGGCCGGTCATCCACAGGCCCAGCGTGCGCTCGTCGGTGGCCGCGGGTGTGGTCTCGTGCACGATCCGCCCGCCGGTCATCACGAGCACACGATCCGACAGTGCGAGGATCTCGGATAACTCACTCGAGACCAGCAGCACGCCGAGCCCCGCGTCGCGCGCCGCGAGCAGCCGGCGGTGGATCGCGTCCACCGCGCCCAGGTCCACGCCGCGCGTCGGGTGCGCCGCGATCAGCGCGCGTGAGACGCGTGTCATCTCGCGCGCCGCGACGAGCTTCTGCTGGTTGCCGCCCGAGAGCCGGCCCGAGAGCATGCGAGGGTCGGCCGGACGCACGTCGTAGCTGGCGAGTGGGGCGCGCGCTCGCTCGTCGAGTGAAGCGCCTCCCAGCCAGATGCCTCGCGCCGCTTCGCGCTGGCGGCCGAGCACCAGGTTCTCGGCCGAGGTCATCTCGGCCACGAGCCCCCGCCGCAGCCGGTCCGCCGGGATGTGCGCCAGCCCCGCCTTGGTATGCTCGCCTACCCCGCGCCCGGTCACGTCGTGGCCCGCAACGCGCACGCGCCCGGCGAACTCCTCGCGCAGTCCCGACAGGCACTCGACCAGCTCGTGCTGGCCGTTGCCCTCGATGCCCGCGATGCCGACGATCTCGCCTGCGCGCACCGTGAGCGTCACGCCCAGCACCGCGTCCAGCCCGCGTGCGTCCAGGCACGACAGCCCCATCGCCTCGAGCACCGGCTCGCCCGGCGCTCGTGCGGAGCGCTCGGCGAGTGGCGGGGGCACATGGCCCACCATCAGCTCGGCCATGCGCTCTATCGAGAATTCCGACGCTGGCCCCGCACCGACCACGCGTCCGGCGCGCATCACCGTGACGCGGTCGGCAAGGGCACGCACCTCGGCCAGCTTGTGCGTGATGAGCACGATGGCCGTGCCCGACTGGCGCAGCTCGCGCAGCACCGCGAACAACTCGTCCACCTCTTGTGGCGTGAGCACTGCGGTGGGCTCGTCGAGGATCAGCACGCGCGCGCCGCGGTAGAGCACCTTGAGGATCTCGACGCGTTGCTGCTCGCCCACCGACAGTCCCGAAACGCGTGCCGCGGGGTTCACCACCAGCCGGTAGCGCTCGGCGATCTCGGCGACGCGCCGCTCCGCCGCCGAGGGGTCATACGAGCCGAGCGGGCCGTGCGGTTCGCGCCCCAGCACGACATTGTCCGCAACGCTGAGCGTATCCACGAGCAGGAAGTGCTGGTGCACCATGCCGATTCCCAGCTTCATGGCCTCGGCCGGCGAGCCGATGCGCACCGGCCGGCCATCGACCTCGATACCACCCGCGTGCGGCGGACGCTGGCCGTAGAGCACCTTCATGAGCGTGGTCTTGCCGGCCCCGTTCTCGCCGACGATCGCGTGCACCTCGGCGGCGTGGAGGTCCAGTGAGACTTGGTGATTGGCGACCACCGACCCACAACGGCGGGTGATGTCGCGCATGCTCACGATGGGGGAGGCCATAGGGCTCGCGAAATGTACACGGGCGCACGGGTGCTCGCTATAGTGAGTCCTG